>JADGOF010000241.1 GCA_017883105.1 Acidimicrobiales bacterium | reverse complement strand
ACTGGAGAGGCAGGACGCCCATGCCGACCAGGTTCGACCGGTGGATGCGCTCGTAGCTCTCGGCGATGACCGCCTTGATCCCGAGCAGGGTGGTGCCCTTGGCGGCCCAGTCCCGCGAGGAACCGGATCCGTACTCCTTGCCGGCCAGCACGACGAGAGGGACCCCGTCCTCGGCATAGCGGGTGGAGGCGTCGTAGATGGAGGTCTCCTCACCGTCGGGCAGGTGCACGGTGAACCCACCCTCGGTGCCCGGGGCGAGCTGATTGCGCAGCCGCACGTTGGCGAAGGTGCCCCGCACCATCACCTCGTGGTTGCCGCGTCGCGCCCCGTAGGAGTTGAAGTCGGCGCCCTCGACGCCGTGTTCGGCCAGGTAGTGGCCGGCCGGGGTCGAGGGGCTGATATTGCCGGCCGGGGAGATGTGGTCGGTGGTCACGCTGTCCCCGAGCTTGGCCAGCACCCGGGCGCCCACCACGTCGGTGACCGGCTCCGGTGTCATGGACAGGCCCTCGAGGAAGGTGGGACGGAGCACGTAGGTGGAGTCCGGATTCCAATTGAAGGTGTCGCCGATGGCCGTCTCGACGGCCTGCCACCGGTCGTCACCGTCGAACACCGCACCGTACCGCCGGCGGAACATCTCCGAGGTGAGCGAGGTCCGGATGGACTCGGTCACCTCGTCGGCCGTCGGCCACAGGTCGGCCAGGGTGACCGGGTTGCCGTCGGCATCGGTGCCCAACGGGTCAGTGGTGAGGTCGATATCCATGGTGCCGGCCAACGCATAGGCCACCACCAAGGGCGGGGAGGCCAGGTAGTTCATGCGCACGTCGGGATGGATCCGTCCCTCGAAGTTGCGGTTCCCCGACAGGACCGACGCCACGGACAGGTTGCTTTCGTGGACCGCCTCGGACACTCCGGGCAGCAGGGGCCCTGAGTTGCCGATGCAGGTGGTGCATCCGAAGCCGACCAGATCGAAGCCGATCGCCGCCAACGGCTCGGTCAGCTCGGCCCGGTCGAGGTAGTCCATGACCACCCGCGAGCCGGGGGCCAGCGTCGTCTTCACCCACGGCTTGGATTGCAGGCCTCGCTCGAGCGCCTTCTTGGCCACAAGACCGGCTGCCACCATGACCTGGGGGTTGGAGGTGTTGGTGCAGCTGGTGATGGCGGCCACCACCACGTGACCGTCCCGGACCGGCGTGATCGTGCCGTCCTCCAGTGACGCCGGGCCGGCGACCGGCTCCCGGTCGAGTGCGTTCCGGAATGCGCTTCCTGCCCCCGCCAGGGTCACCAGGTCCTGCGGCCGGGCCGGGCCGGCGATGCTGGGCACCACGGTGGACAGATCCAGCTCGACGGTCTCGGAGAACACCGGCTCGACCCCACCGGCCTCGAGGAACATGCCCTGCTCCTTGGCGTAGGCGTCGACCAGGTCGACGTGGTGGTCGTCTCGTCCAGTGAAGCGCAGGTAGTCGATCGTCACGTCGTCGATGGGGAAGATGGCGCAGGTGGCGCCGTATTCGGGGGACATGTTGCCGATGGTGGCCCGGTTGGCCAGGGGCACCGCGGCCACGCCCGGTCCGTAGAACTCGACGAACTTGCCGACCACGCCCTGCTGGCGGAGGAGGTGGGTGATGGTGAGCACCAGATCGGTGGCGGTCGTCCCGGCCGGCTGCTCGCCGGTCAGGCGGAAGCCGACCACCGGGGGGAGCAACATGGACAGGGGCTGACCGAGCATGGCCGCCTCGGCCTCTATCCCGCCCACGCCCCAGCCCAGCACACCGAGACCGTTGACCATGGTGGTGTGGGAGTCGGTGCCGACCAGGGTGTCGCAGTAGGCCTTCCCGTCGTCGGTGGCGAAGACCACCCGCGACAGGTATTCGAGGTTGACCTGGTGGCAGATACCGGTGCCGGGTGGGACCACCCGGAAGCCGTCGAAGGCCTGCTGGGCCCAGCGCAGGAGCTGGTAGCGCTCGATGTTCCGCTGGTACTCGATATCCACGTTCTCGTCGTAGGCCCCGGGACGTCCTGAGGCCTCGGCGATGACCGAGTGGTCGATGACCAGTTCCACCGGCACCAGTGGGTTGACCTTGCTCGGGTCGCCTCCCAGCGCCACCAGCGCATCCCGCATGGCGGCCAGGTCGACCACGCCGGGGACGCCGGTGAAGTCCTGCATGAGCACTCGCTCGGGGGTGAGGGCGATCTCTGTGGCGTCGCTTCCCCCGAGCCCGTGACGCTCGGGATGGTCGCCCCAGGCAGCCACTGCTTCGATGTCGGCCGGCTGGACGGCCAGACCGCCCTCGTGGCGAAGCAGGTTTTCGAGGATCACCTTGATCGAGTAGGGGAGCCGGGCCACGTCGTACCTGTCGGACAGGGCATTGACCCGATAGATCTCGTAGGTGGCGTCGCCGACAGTCAGGGTACCGCGGGCGCCGAAGGAGTCAGGGGCGGCGGAAGGGGTGGGTGCTTGTGCCATGGACCCATTCTGACCCTCTGAGCCGACCCAGGCGAGCCGGGGGGAGGCTCCGCACGTCGGCACCGCCCAGTTGCGAGCAAGAGCGATCACCGTTTCGCGGACGCCCTGGCCGTCCCGTTCGGTTCTGTGGTCAGGTGCGGGTGCGGTAACGCCGCACGGCCAGCGGGGTCAGGACGATCAGGAACCCGACGGACCACAGGAGGGACTGAATGACCCACGACGCGGTGGGCCCGCCCAACATGAGGGCCCGGCAGGCGCTGACCGTCACACTCACCGGTTGGTAGGTGGCGAAACCCTGCAACCAACTGGGCATCGACTTCACCGGAACGAACGCTGACGAGGCGAAGGTCAGAGGGAACAACAGCGGGAAGGACATGATCTGGGCGGTCTCGCTGTTGGGGGCGGACAGTCCGATCACCGCGAACCCCCACGACAGCGCATAGGCGAACAGCAGGATCACCAGGATGCCGGCGAGGTAGGGAAGTACGCCGGTGGTTGGCCGGAACCCGACGAGGAAGCCGACCACGGTCATGATGATGACCACGAGGACGTTCCGGCACAGATCGGCGGTGGTGCGGCCGGCAAGTACGGCCGAACGAGCCATGGGCAGCGCCCGAAACCGTTCGATGAGCCCTTTCTGCAGGTCCTCGGCCAGTCCGATGCTGGTGCTCACGGCACCGAAGGCCACCGTCTGCACGAATATGCCCGGCATCAGGTAGTTCACATAGGTGGTCCCCGGGGTGACAATCGCCCCACCGAACACGTAGCGGAACAGCAGCACGAACATGATGGGCTGCACCGTCGAGAAGAAGAGGGCCTCGGGGATGCGGGTGTAGCCGAGGATGTTCCGCTTGGCGATCGTCCACGTGTCCGACAAGGCCCACCCGACCCGGCTCCCGATGTTGTCGGAATGCGGTGCACCGGACACGGTGGGGGCGGCGATTGCGGTGGTCATGACGGTCCTCCGGCTCCGAGCGACGATGCGATGGGGAATGCCTGCTCGATGTCCTTCTGGCGCCGCCGGCGCCGACCTCGCTTGGGTTTCTCGCCGACCTCGTCCCCGGTCTCCTCTCCGCCCTCGCCCTCGGTGCGATGTCCGGTAAGGGCGAGGAAGACGTCGTCGAGGCTGGGCTCGCGCAGGGTGAATGTGGTGGGGGTGATTCCCTCCTGATCGAGGGCCCGCAGGCCGGCCATGGCCGACTCCGGGCCATCGTCGACCGTGACCTCCACCACGGTGCCGATCACCACCGGGGAGTGGGTTCCCAGCGCGTCGAGGACGGTGCCGGTCCGCCGGGCATCGTCGATGGTGGACAGCCCCACCTCGAGCACGGTGGCGCCGAGGTCGGCCTTCATCTGCGCAGGCGTACCTTCGGCGATCACCTTGCCGTGATCGAGCACGACCAGGGTGCTGGCCAGGCGGTCCGCCTCCTCGAGGTACTGGGTGGTGAGCAGCACGGTGGTGCCCCCGCCGACCAGGCTCTCGATCACCTCCCAGAGATCGTTTCGGCTCTGCGGGTCGAGTCCGGTGGTGGGCTCGTCGAGGAAGAGGACGGTCGGCCGGGCCACTAGGGCGGCGGCCAGGTCGAGGCGTCGGCGCATGCCCCCCGAGTAGGTCTTGAGGGTGCGGTCGGCGGCATCGGCCAGATTGAACTGCTGGAGGAGCTCTTTTGCCCGGCCGGACACGAATGAGCGCTTGAGATGATTGAGGTTTCCCACCATCTCGAGGTTCTCCCGCCCGGTCAGGTTCTCGTCGACCGCGGCGTACTGCCCGGCGAGCCCGATCAGGCTGCGTACCAGGTTGGCCTGCTTGACCGCGTCGTGTCCAAGCACCCGGGCGCCGCCGCTGTCGGGCTTCAAGATGGTCGTCAGGATCCGCACCGCGGTGGTCTTGCCGGAGCCATTGGGCCCGAGCAGGCCGAACACGGTGCCCTCCTCGACGCCGAAGCTCACGCCGTCGAGCGCCCGTACCTCACG
>JADGOF010000240.1 GCA_017883105.1 Acidimicrobiales bacterium | reverse complement strand
TCGACATGGGGCGCACGGTCCCGGATCCCGCCCTGGACCATCTGGGCGAGGCATCCGCCCACGGCGATCTGCATGTCCGGACGGCTTTCCCGCAACGTCTTGAGATTGCCGAGATGCCCGTAGAACTTGTTGTCGGCGTTCTCGCGGATGCAACAGGTGTTGAACACCACGACGTCCGCCGATTCCAGGTCGTCGGTGGCCACCAGGCCGTCGGCGATCAGGGCGCCGGCCAGCCGCTCGGAGTCGTGGTCGTTCATCTGGCACCCGAAGGTCCGGATGTGGAACGTCCGGGTCGCGGCCTGGTCCGGCCTGGGTTGGTCGGCCGGTGGGACGGCGGAGGTGGTCACCACCCCAGGATACGACCCCTCGCAACCACCGGCGCCGGCACGGCCACGGCAGGGGGTGGCGGCGCAGCTCAGGGGTGGGACGCCTCCACCACGGTGTGGATCCCTCCCCGGATCAGCCAGTCGGTGACCACGGTCATTCGGCGGGGGGCGATGGCCGCCACCAGGTCGTCGAGGATGCGATTGGTCATGTCCTCGTGGAATCCTCCCTCGTTGCGATAGCTCCACAGGTAGAGCTTGAGCGATTTGAGCTCTACCAGGGACTGGTCGGGCACATAGGAGATCCTGACGGTGGCGAAGTCGGGTTGGCCGGTGAGGGGGCACAGGCAGGTGAACTCCGGCGTGTCGCAGCGCACGTCGTAGTTCCGGCCCGGATGGGGGTTGGCCACGGCGAGCAGCTCTTTGGTCGGCTGGCTGGGCATGGCGATCGGTCTCGGGCCTAGCGGTCTTCGTTGAAGTCGAAGATGTCGCCAGGACCGTCGTGCTCGAGCACCAACCCGTGGAGGTCGGGGTGCAGAATGAGCACCTTGCCGGGGATCTCCGCCTCGGCCAAGGCGGCAGTGGCGGCCGCCTGCACGGGTGCTGCGTCGCCCCCGTGGCAGATCCCGAGGAGTGACGGCCCGGCGCCCGACCAACAGACGGCCAGGGCGCCGACTTCGGACATCCTGGCCAACAGCATGGGAGCCGCCGGGAACAACGGACTCCGATAGTCCTGATGGAGGCGGTCCTCGGTGGCCTCGCTGACCAGGACCCGGCTGTCCGCCAACCCGGCCAACAGCAGCGCCATGCGGGACAGGTTGAAGGTGGCGCTCTCGCGGCTGACCTCGGTGGGCAGGGCTTGGCGGGCCCGGGCTGTCGACAGGCTGACATCGGGAACGATGACCACAAAGGTCAGGCTCACGTCCAAGGGGAGGCGCACCGCCTGGACGCCCCCTTTCACCCGGGCCGCCGCCACCAGGCCGCCGACCATCGACGCCGCCGCGTTGTCGGGGTGCCCGTCCATGTGGGCGGCGACGGCCAGGGGGTCCTTCGCCCCGGCGGCCGCAGCGGCGGCAACGGCCAGGGCGGCGGAAGAGCCCAGTCCCCGGGCGATGGGGATCTGGGACCGCACGGTGATGGCCAGGCGGTCGGTGCCGGCGACGTCGATGGCCACCCGGGCTGCCAGATGGGATGGGTCGTCCGAGAGCCCGGCACCCTCTCCTTGGGACCGTACGATCAGTCGGCTGGCCGGTTCCACCTCGACCTCAACATAGAGGTCGAGCGCAAGGGCCAGGGTGTCGAACCCCGGCCCGAGGTTGGCCGACGATGCTGGGACTCGTGCGCGCACACCGATACGGTACTCGTGACGGTGTGGTCCACGCTCCGTAGCCGGTCGTTCCACGACCGGCTACGGAGCGTGGACCAGCCTCCACCACCACGACGGCTCCGGGACGGTCGCCGCCAGCAGCAAGGGCACCGACTCGACCTGGGTTCCCAGGGAGTAGACGGCGGCACCGATCCTGCTTCCGATGGCATCACCCGGGCCGACCGGCTGGAGGGTGGCGGCCGAGGTGACCTGCTGGCCCGGCCATGCCAGCACGAACGCGTCCACCCTGGTGACGACCGGTACCTGATGATGGGTCCTACCCCAGGTCGACGTCACCGCACCGACCACTCTGCCGGCGGTCGAGACGGTGACCGAGACCACCGCAGCCTCGGTGGTGCCCAGGAGGTTCTCCGCCACCGGCCGGGTGAAGCGGAAGGGATCAGGGACGTTCCACTGGTCCGGCGGCACCGTGGTGGTCGTGGTGGTCGGCGTCCCCGGGACGGTCACCTTGGGAGTGGTGGTGGTCGTGGTGGGGGGCACCGGTGCCGGCGTGGGTTGGCCGAGGACGGCTACCAGCACAAGCACGGTCCGACCTTGCAAGACACGGTCGCCGGCCAGCACCATGCATCCCCCCGCATGGGAGGTATAGCCGGACTTCACACCGACCACGTTGCTGGAACCGACCTCCGGCACCAGATTGGGGACGGTGCCCACCAGGGGAAGGGAGACCGAGGGGAGCGCCACGATCGCCGCGAACGTCGGGTCGCGCATGCCGGCGGCGGTGATGCGCAGGGTGTCGGCGGCCGTGGAGACCGACTGCTGGTCGAAGCCACTGACGTCGACATAGTGGGATGAGGTGGCGCCCAGCGACGCGGCCATTGCGTTCATTCTGGCCACGAACGCCGCCGCCGAGCCGGCGTCCCAGACGGCCAGGCTGTAGGCGATGTTGTTGGCCGACCGGGTGAGTAGCGCCTCCAGCATCTGACGCTCGCTGAGCTGCTCGCCGACCTGGACCGGGATGGTTGACTCGTCCTTGTGGATGTCGTTGTCGTACTCGGCAACGTCGGCGGCGGTCATGGTGATCATCGGTCCATCGGTGTTGGCGGCGACCGGGTGATCGTGGAGCACGACGACCGCGCTCGTCAACTTGGTCAACGAGGCGATGGGCACCGGCCACTCCGGGCCCGACTGCTGGGCGTAGCCGAGGGACGGGATGGAGATGGCCCCCTGGCCCTTGGCCGGCCACGGGACCGATGGGGCCACGCCGGCCACCACCAGAGATGCCGGCAGCCGGGACGAGACCACCGGTTCGGCCAGGGGTGTGTCGATGCGGTTGGCTGCCTCCAAACCAGCTGCCGCCAGGATCACCACCGACACCACGACCACCAACAGCGACCACCACAGGCGCCGATGCGTTCGCTTGCGCCGGGCGCGACGCGCCTCGCTGCGGGTGGCAACCGGCTCCTTGATCGGCACGGCCGGAGGACTGCCGGAGGCGGTGATGTCCACAGGGGACGACACCGGCAACGGCACGGCTCCACTGTCGGCGAGCAGGATGCCGCCCCCGGCCGATCCGTCGGTCAGGCCGGGGCCGGCATCCGGTAGCGATCCGGTGATTGGTTCGTTGCCGTCTCCGTCGGTCAGCGGGCGTCCAGTTCCTCGGCGGTCATCAGGACCGCGCGTGCCTTGGATCCCTCCGACGGACCCACCACACCTCGTCGTTCCATCAGGTCCATCAGCCGGCCGGCCCGGGCGAATCCGACCCGCAGCTTGCGCTGCAACATCGACGTGGACCCCAGCTGCGACCGCACGACCAGCTCCATGGCCTGATCGAGGAGTTCGTCGTCGCCGTCGTCGCCACCGAACCTTGTGCCCTCGGAGCCGACCACCTCTTCGATGCCGGCCACCACCTCCATCGGTCGTTGCCGCTTCCAATGGGCGGCCACTGCCCTGACTTCTTCCTCGCTGACCCACGGTCCCTGCAGGCGCTGCGGATTGGAGGAGGACGCGGACAACAAGAGCATGTCGCCCATGCCGATCAGTCGTTCGGCACCCGGTTGGTCGAGAATCACCCGGCTGTCCGCTAGCGAGGAGACCGAAAACGCCAGGCGTGACGGGATATTGGCTTTGATCACGCCGGTGATGACGTCCACTGACGGCCGCTGGGTGGCCAGCACCAGGTGGATCCCCACGGCGCGGGCCATCTGGGCGATCCGGCACACCGACTCTTCCACGTCCCGGGCCGCCACCATCATCAGGTCGTTCAACTCGTCCACCACGATGACGATGAACGGCAGACGTTGGAATCGGGGCTCGATCCCTCCGTCGTCGTCCGCACCGTCCTCGGCATCCGAACCGGTTCCGATCATCCGGAGCCGGTAGGCCTCCTCGTGGTCGGCCAGACCTCCGCAGTCGAAGGCCGAGTTGTACCCGGTGACGTCCCGCATCCCCACTTCGGCCAGCAGGTCGTAGCGCCGTTCCATCTCGGTGACGGCCCAGCTCAACGCGTTGGCCGCCTTCTTCGGGTCCACCACCACCTGGGTCAGGAGGTGGGGAAGGTCGTTGTACTGCCCCAACTCGACCCGCTTGGGATCGACCAGGATCAGGCGGACCTGGTCAGGGGTGGCCCGGGTCAGGATCGACGTCAGGATCGAATTGATGCACGAGGACTTGCCCGAGCCGGTGGCCCCGGACACGAGCACGTGGGGCATCTCGGCCAGGTTGACCATCACCGCCCGCCCGGCGATGTCCCGGCCGAGGGCGACCTGGAGCGGGTGCTTGGCCCGGGCTGCTTCCGG
>JADGOF010000239.1 GCA_017883105.1 Acidimicrobiales bacterium | reverse complement strand
CCAAGAGCCACCGTGCAGGCCCGCTTGGCGGCGGGGCGCACGGCGCCCAGGATGGGGCGGCAGGGTCTTGCGTGCCGGTGCTGGTGAGGACAGCCGGCGATTCGCTTGTCGCGTCCAGGTACCGCACGTCAGGCGCCTTGACGCACCCGAAGCCGCCAATGGCGACGACGTACGTGCTCCGCCTCAAGGGTTCCGTTCGCCGGGCGCGGAACCGCCGGACCACTCCGACGACGCTCGGAGTTGTGCAGTTCAAACTGCGGAAACCTCAACAGCAAGGTCGGCTACGCGGTCCAGACTGTCCAGCTCGGCGTCGACGGCCGAGCCGACTACACGGCGCTTTGCTCCGGCTCGTAACCGCCAGACCAAGTGCGCACCGGGCGTGTGGCAGATGCTGTTTCGTTTTCTCGGGACTACCTACGGCATGTGGGATGTGGCGCTCAGGAGGCCTCGGAGAGACGCTGGACGACGTACTGGTTGAGGCTGAGGTGCTCTTCGGCGGCCTGGATCGCCAGGCGGCGGTGCAGGCCTTCCCCGACTCGCAGATTGAACTTGCCCGAGTAGCTGCGCTCTGACAAGGGTTCGGGGACGGCCTCGCCGTCCGATACAAGATCGGCCACCGTGTCGGCGACCACATCGACCAGCCCCTGCAAGGCCGCAGCTTGGGAGTCGGCCAGTCACGACAGCGAGGGGAACTCGGCACAGGTAGCGACGAACTCGCCATCCTCGACCGACCAGGTCACCCGGTAGGTGTAGCGCGACACGTCTGGACCCTGGATCGCCTCCATCACTTCGCCTCCTTCTTGTCGATCGCGGCCAGAACCTGCCGCACCTGATAGGCCTTGGCCTGGCCGTTGCTCTTCCGTATGTTCACGCGCGGTTCGCCGGGCCACGGGGTCTTGATCACCGCGTGCCATCCGCCCTGGCGGCGGGCGAGACGAACTAGTGTTCGCAGACCTTGTGGAGATCGTCGTGGCGCACGTTCTGTGGGCTCTCTTCGGCGTCTGCCACGATGCCGACGGTCGAACCGGCCCCTGGTACCGCGGGCGGTACCAGGGGCAAGCGGTCGAAGACCTCCCAAAGCGCCACCCAGTCGCGCACCCCGCGGCAGCTGTGCGTCGGCGCTTGCTCCAGCGGGATGCAACACGTACAGTTATCTGTACAGAGGAGGGTCCATGAAGACGTTGAGCTACACCGAGTCCCGTGCCCGCTACGCCGAGGTGCTGGACTCCGTGATTGACGACCGCGAAGAAGTAGTGATCACCCGCGCGGGCCACGAACCCGTCGTGATCGTCTCCTTGGCCGATTTCGAGTCCCTCCGCGAAACCGCCTACTTGATGCGGTCGCCTGCTAACGCCCGCCGTCTCCTCGACGCCATGGAACGGCTCGAATCCGGGGCCGGCGAGACCCGCGATCTGGTCGACGCGGACGCCGACTGACTCGACGTGAGACTGGTCTGGGATTCCAACGCCTGGGAAGACTACCTCTGGTGGCAGACCCAGGATCGCCGGGTACTCAAGCGCATCAACCTCCTCATCCAAGACGTCGTCCGCAATGGCAACGAGGGGATGGGCAAGCCCGAAGCACTCAAACACGACTTCGCTGGCTACTGGTCACGCCGTATCACCGATGAACACCGCCTCGTCTACAAAGTGCTCGAGGACGAGGTCCGCATCGCAGCCTGCCGCTACCACTACGGGCGCTGACCGAACGCTCACCATCTGCGGCAGTTCAGGGTATTGGCTATCGGCGATCGTAGATCTCGCGGCGGTGGCCGACAGCGACTACGAGGATGAGCAGCACGTTGTCGTGGATCTCGTACACGACCCGGTAGTCACCGGTTCGGACGCGCCACTCGCCGTCGCCGCCCACCAACTTCTTGGCGCCGCTCGGGCGGGGTTCGGTCGCTAGCAACTCGATCGCAGCCTGCACTCGACGCTGCGCGGCCCGGTCCAGTTTGCGCAGCTGCCGAACCGCTGCCGGGGCGACCTCGATGGGGTAGGTCACGCCAGTCCGAGATCTGCCTTGACCTGCGCCCAGGGGATCACCGCCTCACCCTCGGCGATCTCCTCCCGCGCGGCGCGGGCCGCCTCGATGTCGGCAAGGTCCTCGGCGGCCGCGATCAGCCGGCCCAGGTCCTCGGCGTCGATGACCGCGGCCACCCGCTGCCCGCGACGGGTCAGATACACCGGGTCGTGGCCGACCCGGGCCGCGTCCACCACATCTGCCAGGCGAGCACGTGCATCGCTCACAGTCATGTCAGCCATGCAGCCATGATACCGCTGAAACAGCGGAAATGTACATCGTCGCGGATCGGGCGGCTGGTTTGTAGTAGTCGGAGTTAACAGGGAGCATCGGGGCCACCTGGTGCTTGCGAGAGTGTAACCAGGCTGCGGAGGGAGTCGGAAGCCAACTCGAGTTTCACGGGCCCCTCCCGGGCCAAACCAAGAGATTGCCGTTAGTCGGATATCTCCTCGAAGAACCCGCGGTCGAGTGCCGCAACCAGGGTGAGGGCGAGATCCCAGCCGACCTCGGTCCCAGCGAGCTTGCCGTCACTCCTCCACACCCCGCAGTCGCCAAACATCACCAGGCACCGGCGCAGGTCGCGGTCGCTGAGCTGGCGGGCCAACTCGCGGTTGGGTAGTCCCGAAGCCAGGGCATTGGCGGGGCTGGCACACCACCACTCGGCGAGTTCGGTTTCGGTGTGAGGCTCGCCCGCATCACCACAGAGACTGAAGAGGATCCCCAGCAGCGGGTCGAACGCTCCCTCCGGCCTCGAACGGCTGGCCAGCGCCAACAGGAGCATCTGACCCAGGTGAGCCCATCCGGCGTCGGTGTCCGGCACGCGACTGCGATCCGCACTGGCCAGACTGCCGTGGATCCTGATCAGGCCAGAGGCGATTGCGGGCAGCCACACTCGATCCAGGGCAAGGCAATCCGCGGCGGTGCGCCAGCCCGAGAGGCCGGTCTGCGCCAGGACAGCGTCCATTCGCGAGTCATCAGGCAGGTCCATGCCCCCGGCCAGCAACCAGTCCCGCTCCCACTGCCACAGGCCGAGGTCGGCGTAGGCCTGCTTGGCGACGGCCGGCCGCAGAACGTCGGTGCTGGTGACCGCACGTCCATCGCCGACCCAGTCGATGAGGGCGAGCACCTGCTGGACGAATCCCGACGCGCGAAGCTGGGCCGCGCTCACCGCGGGGTCGGAGGGGAACATTCGCTCATCGTCGGATGGGTCGTCAAGACGGGGTGACTCGGGCAGCTGCCAGCCCGCCGGAAGCTCGCCGTGGGTTGCAACTGACCAGCCGCCTCGGTGACGGCGCGCCCCATCCGGCTTCCGGCGTTGCCGGACGCCGGCGATCGCCGCAGGCGCTCCTCGGCGGGAAGTGCGTTCCAGGCCTCGACGATCTTCTCCATCCGCTGGTTGGCCTCGTACGTGTCCGCGACGTCGTCCAGCGTGATGCCGATCTCCCGGCCGAAGGAGAACAGCTGCTTCGACTGCCCGAAGTTCGCCGGGTCGGCGCACGCGGCGGCCATCCGACGACTGGCCGACTTCGCCTCGCGCGCAAGGTCCCCAGGGTCGGCAGAGCCGCCGGCCATGCGTCCGGTGTTCCGCAGGAACCGCCAGAACGTCTCCAGCGTCGCCAGCAGCGTGGGAACGTCGGGAGGATCGAGCGGCCCGTGCGCTGGCCAGCGCGTCAGCATGAGGTGCGTGACGCTGCGCGGCGGCCACCGGTTGGCGGCCAGGCCATCGTGAACAGAACGCAGCCGTAGCACCTCGTCCCCAGCAGTTCGACGTCCAGGACGCGGTTCCGCTCGCTGGCCCAACGCTCCGCGTGCCGCAGGAGCAGTTCGTGCTCATCCACGGCTACACCCTGTCAGGTCAGCGGACCATCAAGCCAGGCCGTACGCACCTCGGGAACACGCCAATTCGGCGGATACCCCCCGCCCCTGCCAGGGTACCCCGCGAGGGTATTTCTTGACCCAGGGATACTGCATCGAAATAGTGGTACGAAATCTCGTGCACTAGTGCTTGCCGTAGTCGCCACGCTCGAACGAAGGGACTCTTTGAGCACAGGCGGCAATTTGGGGCCTGTTTCCTTGGGTCAAGAGCCCATCGCCGCGACTCGAAGCGCCGGACTCGGCGAGGCGGGTCTACCGATGCTCAGGCGGTCCTCGAGTACACCATCTTCCCTTGCCAGGTGCTGTTTTCGCCGGCACGAGGTAGTCTTGGGGAAGCGGTCGGACACTGCCTGATACGCGTGGGGGTATGGGCAGAAACGCCCAGAAATCGGCTTTGAACGCGTTCAATAGACGCACGTCGTGCAATAGGCGTGCAATATGTCCTAGTCAGCAGCTGGCCGCGGCTTCGCGCGCGGATCGGGATGGCTGAAGATTCTGCTCTTGGGTGCGGCTGGGTCGCGGGCGGAGAATCGTGGTGTTCGTTGCGGAACCCGCCGTTGCCTCTGTGGTGCCTGTGAGCCTGTTAG
>JADGOF010000238.1 GCA_017883105.1 Acidimicrobiales bacterium | reverse complement strand
TCGAAATCGAACTTGTCGGACTGGATGGTGATGCCTTCGAGCACCCGACGGTCGAACAGCTTGTAGCAGGTCTCCATGTCCGACAGCGTGGTTGCATAGAGGACGTTGGTCACCAGTGAGAGGAACCGGTTGCCGATCCAGTGGAGGGGCAGCATGTTCTTCCGCTCGCCGGTGAACCGGCTGCCGTAGACGACCCGAGCCTTGCCCCGCAGGATCGGATCGAGCAGTTTGGGCCAGTCCTCGGGGTCGTATTCGAGGTCGGCATCCTGCACGAGGACCAGATCCCCCCGAACGGCGCCCATCCCGCTGCGGATCGCTGCGCCTTTACCCTGGTTCTGCCCGTGCACCATCACCCGCACGGTGGAGTCACCGAGCGCCGCGAGCACCTTGTCCGTCCCGTCCGAGGACCCGTCATCAACCACGATCACCTCGACCTCCACCGGAAGCTTCACCGCCCTGATCCGTCGGATGACCTCGGCGACGGTGGTGCGTTCGTTGTAGACGGGGACGATCACCGACAGCAACCGGTAGCGGTGGAGGTCGTCACCGGTCGTTCCGAACTCTCCGGTTTGTCCAGCGTCAGACATGGGACTGCTCTCCTTGCGTGGCCACGATGGTCGGGGCCGGTTCATTCTCTCGCACCTTCGTCACCCGGCGGACCGGCCGTCATCCGACAGCGCCGGGCCGGCCACACCGACATCGTCGGCCAGGGATGCGGCGGTGCGGGCCAGACCGTCCGCCAGCTCGGTTGTCGGCTCCCAGCCCAGAGCGCTCCGGGCCAGGGAGATGTCGGGACGGCGCCGGGTGGGATCGTCGACCGGCAGCGGCTGGTGGACGATCGGAGAAGAGGAGCCCAGCAGCTCCACCACCGTCTGCGCCAATTCGAGGACCGTGTACTCGTCGGGATTGCCGATGTTGACCGGACCGGTGAGGTCGGAGTCGAACAGGGCGATCAACCCCCGCACTTCGTCATCGACGTAGCAGAGGCTCCGTGTCTGGCTGCCGTCCCCGTAGACGGTGAGTGGCTCCCCCTGCATGCCCTGGAGGAGGAAGTTGGAGACCACCCGGCCGTCGTCGGGCCGGAGGCGGGGGCCGTAGGTGTTGAAGATGCGGACGATTCCGACATCGGTGCCGAGGGTCCGGCGATGGGCCATGACCAGCGCCTCGGAGAAGCGCTTGGCTTCGTCATAGACGCTACGGGGTCCCACCGGATTCACCCTGCCCCAGTAGGACTCGGATTGCGGGTGCACCTCCGGATCGCCGTAAACCTCACTGGTCGACGCCATGATGAAACGGGCGTTGTGCCGGTGGGCCAGATCGAGACCCCGGCGACTTCCCTCGCTGCCGACGGCCAACGTCTCCAGCGGACGGGCCAGGTAGTCGGGTGGCGACGCCGGACTGGCCAGGTTGAATACCCCGGTCACCGGTCCATCGACAGGGATCGACACCGACACGTCGGCCTCGACCAGTGCGAATCCCGGGTGGTCGGCGAGGTGGGCCACGTTGGAGCGACGGCCGGTGGAGAAGTCATCGACGCACACCACCTCGTCCCCCCGTGCCAACAGGTGGTCGCAGAGATGGGATCCCAGGAAGCCTCCGCCACCCATCACCACTAGGCGACCGTTCATCGCCGGCCGATTCCGGTGTATTCAAAACCCATGCGACGCAACTGGGCGGGATCGAGCAGGTTGCGGGCGTCCACCACCACAGGCTGGGCCATCATTGAGCGCACCTTGGCGAAGTCGAGCCAACGGAACTCGTCCCACTCGGTGAGCACCACCACAGCCAGCGCTCCGGCGCACGCGGTGTAGGCATCGGGGAAGGCCCGGAGCCCGTCGGCAGAGAACTCGGGCAGTCCATCGACCGGTGCCGAGGCCTGGCCCTCCGACACGGAAACGGTCGGATCGAACGCCTGGACGCGGGCGCCACCGTCGATCAATCGCCGGACCACTTCGACGGCAGGCGAGTTGCGAAGATCGTCGGTTCCCGCCTTGAAGGTCAACCCCCAGACAGCGATGACCGCGCCCCCGAGCTCCTGGCCGGTCAACGCCTCGCCGCCTTTGGTCGTCCGACGCTTCGGCGCCGGGCCCTCTCCGATCGACGGGGCCACCGCCGCCTTCACCTTGGCGACCACCCGCACGAACTGTTCGTCGTTGGTGGCGATGGCTCCCTTGAGGAAGGAGAAGTCGTAACCGGCCTGCTCGGCGATGTGCACCAGCGCCCTGGTGTCCTTGGGCAGGCAGCTCCCACCCCATCCGGGCCCCGGTCGCAGGTACTCGAAGCCGATCCTCTTGTCGTAGCCGAGGCCCAGGATGACATCACGGACATCCGCGCCCACCGCCTCGCACAGGCCGGCCACTGCATTGACGAAGCTCAGCTTGGTGGCCAAGAAGGCATTGGACGCGTACTTGATGGTCTCAGCCGTGGCCGCGTCGGTGATCAGCAGGGGCGCATGGGTACCGGCAAAGAGATCGCCGACCCGGGCCGCAGCCGCCTGATCGTCCGCACCGACCACGATGCGTTCGGGATGGAGGCTGTCCGGCACTGCAGTCCCCTCCCGCAGGAACTCGGGATTGGACACCACCTTCACATCGGGACGACCAAGCACCCGCTCCACCACCAGCGTCGATCCCACCGGCACGGTCGACTTGTTGACGATGATCGCCCCGGGCGAGAGGTGGGGACCGATCTCCTCGGCCACCGACTCTACGTAGGAGAGGTCGGCCGATCCGTCATCACCCTGCGGGGTGGGCACACACAGGAACACGAATTCGGCGCCTTCGATCGCCGCAGTGGCGCCGACGACGAACCGCAGGCGGCCGGCGGCCTGTCCTTCGCGCACCAGATCCTCGAGGTGGTCCTCGACGATAGGAACCTTGCCCTGCTCGAGCATGGCCACCTTGGCCGGATCGGCGTCACCGCACGTGACCCGGTGCCCGAGATGGGCCAGGGTGGCTGCTGTGGGGAGGCCCACGTAGCCGACACCGATGACAGCCACCGTACGGCCACGGCCGTGGGGCAGCACCCGCACCGCGCCCCCGTCCCGACCGAAAGAGGCCCCGGGAGTCCCGGCGTCCTTCCGAGATCGCCGCCCCGACCCGCTGTCCGTACCCCCGACTACCCCTGTGCTATCTGACGTCATCGTCGGTTCCCGTCATCGTCGAACTCCATGTCGGCCATTCTCAGCCATCCTCGGCCCATTTCCTATCGGCTCGTGCATCGGTGGGATTGACCTCTTGTGCCGCAGATTCCAATGGGCCTGCCATCACGAAGGGCCCGGCACCATGCCATCATGCGGCACCGTTTGCCGCATCCCGCCCATTCCGTCAGGTGGTCACCGGGAGGGAGCGCACCAACCGGCCCAGTGCATCCGACCAGTGCGGAAGCAGGGGGAGACCTGACAGGCGCAGTGCGGCATTGTCGAGTCTCGAGTTGGCCGGGCGGGGCGCGGGGCGGGGCGGATCGAGGTCGGCAGTGGCGATCGGTTCCACCATCGCCGGATCGAGGCCGGCGGCGGCCACGGTGGCCTGGGCGAACCCGAACCAGGTGGTCTCGCCCTGGTTGGTGACGTGGAAGGTGCCGGGCCGCCGATCGAGGGCCAGTCGGACGACCGCCCGGGCCAGGTCGGCGGTGAATGTCGGCGAGCCGTGCTGGTCGTCGACGAACCGGAGCGGGCCGTCGGGGGTGGCCGCGGCCAGCCGTAACACCGTCTTGACCATGTTGGCGCCGTGGGCTCCGCTCACCCACGCCGTCCGGACCACGGTGGCGGACGGACCGGCCACCGTATGGACCTCCATCTCACCTCCGAGCTTGCTCCGCCCATAGATCGAACGCGGATTGGGCTGGTCCCACTCCACATAGGGCTGTGTCGCTGTGCCATCGAAGACGTAGTCGGTCGAGATGTACACCAGGTGCGCCCCCGATCCGGCCGACGCCTCGGCGATGTGACGGGTCCCGAGAGCATTGACGGCGAACGCCGTGTCGGGATCGGACTCACAGGCGTCGACCGCTGTATACGCCCCACCGTGGAGGACGATGTCGGGTCGGAAGGCCTCGAACGTCAATTCGACCGCGGTGCGATCGACTACGTCGAGGGTGTCGACGTCAGTGGACAACACCTCGAAGGCTCCTGCAGCGAGGGGCGGGAGCAGCTGGGGACCACCGGCTCCATCCCCGGTCTCACCCCCGACAGGGACGACGCCGGCCAGCACATCGCGGAGATCTCGGCCCAGCTGGCCGTTCCCGCCGGTGACCAGCACCCGCAGCGGGCTGGTCACGACCCTGAAGCCGGGCCCGCCGGGGAGTCGGACGTCGACCAGGCTCCTTCGACCACCGGAGCCCGGTCACGGAGCGGCTCCCACCAACTCCGATTGGCCGCATACCAGGCCACGGTGTCGGCCAGCCCTCGGGCGAAGGGCACGGTCGGCTCCCATCCCAGGGCGGTGCGGATCTTGGACGAGTCCAGGAGGTACCGCCGGTCGTGACTGGGCCGGTCGGGCACGATCTC
>JADGOF010000237.1 GCA_017883105.1 Acidimicrobiales bacterium | reverse complement strand
ACCATGGGGGTAACTTCAGCTAGCAGATGGTAAGGTTGAGTGACCTTTCTGGAGGGAATGCCATGTTTGACGGCCGTTGGCGCGACACGGTGGACCGGGGTACCGGACCCGTTGGCCGCAGGCTCGAGCAGATGGGCGTCACCGCTGATCTGCTGACTGCCACCGGGCTCGTCTCGGCTACGGCGACCGCGGTCGCCGTAGCTACCGGCCACCTCCTCTTGGCCATTGTGCTGCTCATCCTCACCGGGCTGCACGACCTCCTGGACGGTCCGGTGGCCAAGGCCTCCGGGACCTCTTCGGTGCGAGGTGCCTTCTTCGACTCGGTCACCGATCGGGTCTCCGACGCACTCATCCTGGGCGGTGTCGCCTGGTACCTGGTCTCGACCCATCCCGGTCACCTCGTGCTGCTGCCGTTCGCAATCCTCGGTGCGGCGTCTCTGGTCTCCTACCAGCGGGCCAAGGCCGAGTCGCTGGGTATTTCGGCCAAGGGCGGACTGATGGAGCGAGCCGAACGGATGATCCTCCTCGGCATCGGATTCATCTCCGCGGCGTTTCTGGTCCCGGTGCTGTGGATCATGCTGGTCCTCACCTCGGCCACTGCCATCGGCCGCTTCACCAAGGTGTGGCGCCTGGCCGAGGCTCCCGTGCCGGTTGCCGTAGCCCGCCGTCAACGCCGGAGTCGAACCTCCACTCGTGTCGGTGGTCGTTCGTCGTCCACGTCGCCGTCCCGGTGGCGAGCACGGCGTCAGGGGGAGTTGTCCAGTAGGTCCGGTCGTACCTGGCGCGCCCGACATGCCCGTCAGGGCATCCGCCAGCGTGCCGGCCGCCGCCACAACTGATCCCTCCCGAGCCCGCGATCCGATCCGGACCGAGATCCTGTGACTAAGGGGCAACTGAGGTTCCGCACCTACGCCACCTTGGGCCTTGGCCTGGCCGCACTGCCCGAACCGGTGGCCCTCGCAGGGGCCAACCTGGTGGGGGACGTGCTGTACCGGTTTCGGCACGAGCAGCGGGCAATGGTGACCAACAACCTCCGACGGGTGCTCGACGCCGAGGGCACGGACGCCGTCGTCCTCGACCAGTGGGCGCGTCGTTCGTTTCGAGCGTACGCTCGGTACTGGGTTGAAGGGGCCCGGCTCGGAAGTACGCCGCCACACGAAGTGGAGCAACGGACGTTCGTCCAGGGCCTTGAGTATCTGGCGGATGGAATGGCGATCGGCAAGGGCGTCGTCATGGCACTGC
Organism: Acidimicrobiales bacterium; assembly: GCA_017883105.1. Taxonomy (GTDB): domain Bacteria; phylum Actinomycetota; class Acidimicrobiia; order Acidimicrobiales; family RAAP-2; genus Bog-756. Next base: position 3,266 of record JADGOF010000237.1, on the reverse strand, counting down.
CGCATGTGGGCAGCTGGGAGTACGGGGGCGCGTTTCTTGCAACACAGGATCTTCCCATGACGGCGGTAGCCGAGCGCATCGAACCGCCGGAGCTCTTCGATTTCTTTGTCGAACAGCGGGCGGCGATGGGTCTGACCATCGTGCCCCTCGACGCCGGAGCGGGCAGTGCGCTCCTTGCCGCGCTGCGCCGTGGGGCCCTGGTAGGGCTTCTGTGCGACCGGGACATCGAAGGGACCGGCATCGAAGTGGAGTTCTTCGGGGAGTCGACCACCATGCCCGCCGGTCCGGCCACGTTGGCCCTCCGGACAGGGGCGACGCTAGTGACCGGGGTGGTCTACAGCGGACCGGCTCGTGACCACCGGGCCATCATCGAACCCCCCATCGATCTCACCCGGCAGGATTCGCTGCGCAAGGACGTGGCCCGGATCACCCAGGAGATCGCCACCCGGTTCGAAGGGCTGATCCGTCGTGCCCCCGAGCAGTGGCACGTGTTCCAGCCCCTGTGGTCGAAGGACCGGCCCGGGGACGCGGCATGACCAGGTTCGAAAGCCGGCCCCTGCCGGGTGACGCGACCTTCGAGGCGTTCGGTCCCTCGGTGGTCCTCCATCAGCGGACCCCGCACCGGCCCGTTCCCTCCCAACCGGTTCCTGCGCTGACGACCAATGGCCGAGCCGAGCCGGTCCCGGAGCCCCGATTCCACACCCTGAGCGAACATGAGTTCGATGTCCTGGCCGTGGTGAGCGGCGAAGGCCGGTTCACTTTCGTCAGCCCCTCCGCTGAGCGACTGTTCGGGTACGACGTGAGCGACGTCATCGGTACGGACGCTTTTGCCCTGTTCGACTCTCTCAGTGTCGAGCCGGTCCGCGTCCTGTTCAACGAGTTGGTGGCGGGACGACGGCTGTCGGTCTTCCTCGAGATGAGCACCGTCCGTGCCGACGGGAAGGTGATCGACCTCGATGTTGTCGCGGCCAACCATCTCGACGACCCGATCGGGGGCGTTGTCATCAACGTCCGGGACATCACCGAACGCAAGCGGCTCGAGCAGCAGATCCGGGAGGTGGACCAGCGCCAGGCCGCCATTGTCGATTCTCTGGCCGACGGCGTGATGATGGTCGACGCCGGCGGATCGATCGCGCGGGTCAACGAATCATTCGAGGTCATGTTCCAGGCCCCACGGGTGAGAGTGGTCGGCCAAGCCTTGGAGGATCTGCTACTTTCCGGGCGCGCCAACGGCATTGCGGTGGTTGACGGTGATGGCGAGGTCGTCGAGGCCTCCGACCACCCGATCTTCCTCAGTCTTCGCAATGGCAGGCGATCGGTCGGGGTGATCCTCGGGGTGATGCGTACGGGCAAACCGCCCATGTGGGTCCGGACCAACGTCCAGCCCATGACCGGCACCGACGGCCAGGTCACCGGGGCGGTGGCCTCGTTCAGCGACATCACCGCGGCACGGCTGGCGGCCACCGAGCTCAGTCGAGAGGAGCGGTTCCTCCAGGTCCTGCTGGACACGCTGGAAGAGGGCATCGTGGCCTGCGACGCGGACGGCCGGATCACCGTGTTCAATCCGGCCGCCCGACGACTGCACGGACTCGTCGATGAGGTCGATCCCATCGGGAGGATCCCTTCCGATCGAGGGCTGCGACGGTCTGACGGTTCGCCCATGGCCCCGAGGGAGAACCCCTTGATCCGGGCCATGTCCGGCGAGCGTCTCCGCGACATCGAGATCATTCTCGAATCGGAATCGGGTGAGCACCGCAAGGTCAGTGTCAACGGCCAGTCGCTGGTCGACGACGAGGGACGCATGCTGGGTGCGGTAGTGGCCATGCACGATGTCACCGAGCAGAAGTTGAACGAGAAGCGCCTAGCTGAGTTGGCGCTGCACGATCCTCTGACCGGTCTGGCCAATCGGACCCTGCTTGCCGAACGGTTGCAGGAGGCCATCGACGGATTGGCGGAGCATGTCCGTCCCGAGGCGCCAGCGGCGGATGGTACCGGCCGGCCCGGGGTGGCCGTCTTCCTCTTGGACCTCGACGAGTTCAAGGAGATCAACGACGTGCTCGGGCACGACGTGGGTGATGACATGCTGATCGCCGTGGCCCGCCGGCTGGCGGCCATCGTGCGGCCGTCGGATACCGTGGCTCGTCTTGGTGGGGATGAGTTCGTTGTGGTCTGCGATATCGAGAACGGTGAGGACGAGATGTTGCTCATCGCTGAGCGGATCTCGACGGCACTGGCCCGGCCCTACCGGATCGACGATCGCACGCTGACCGCCCTGGCCTCGGTCGGGGGGGTGTTCGCGGACAATCCCGACACCGATCCCTCCAAACTGCTGAGCAGGGCCGACGACGCCATGTACGGCGTCAAATGGAGCCGGCGCCGGGAACGCCGGTCCATGATGGACTGACCCACTGGTGGGGACCCGCGAAACGGCATCAGAGCCGACACTGCGCATCGCCCTGGTGTGCCCCTACAGCCTGTCGCGGCCGGGTGGCGTCCAGGGTCAGGTGATCGGCCTGGCCCGGGCCCTCGAGACGCGGGGCCACCGGGCCACCGTCTTCGCCCCGCTCGACGATCCGGCGGACGCACCGGCTGGAATCGAGTTGGTGACCACCGGACATTCGGTCTCCCTGCCGGCCAACGGATCGATCGCCCCGGTGACGGTCTCGCCCCGACAGGTGGCCCGCGCGCTGCATCTGCTGCAGTCCCGACGGTTCGACGTGGTCCATGTCCACGAGCCCTTCACCCCCGGCCTGCCCTACGGGCTGCTGGCCAGCCGTCACGTCCCACCCCTGGTGGCCACCTTCCACCGCAGTGGCCCCAGCTTCTTCTACAGACTCCTGCGCCCGGTCACCCGGCCGCTGGCCAATCGGCTCGCACTCCGCTGCGCCGTGTCCGAAGCCGCTCGCTCGACCGCCTACCAGGCCCTCGGGGGTACGTATGAGGTGGTGTTCAACGGGGTCGAGATCGACCGCTTCATCGACGTGGAGCCGTGGCCCACCGGACGGCCCAGCGTGCTCTTCCTCGGTCGTCACGAGGAACGCAAAGGGCTACAGGTGCTGCTCGGTGCGTTCCAGCGGCTGGTCGCCACGCCCGACACCGCTCCGTCGGACGCGGTAACCGATCGCCCCCAGCTGTGGATCGCCGGGGACGGTCCCGAGACGGAGTCCCTCCGGCGTCGGTATCCCGAGTCACCGGATATCCACTGGCTGGGTGTCCTCTCCGAGGAGGAGAAGATCCGCAGATTGGTGGCCGCCGACGTGCTGTGC
>JADGOF010000236.1 GCA_017883105.1 Acidimicrobiales bacterium | reverse complement strand
TCACTCGTTCGCCGAGGGCAACGAGGATCTCGAGCACATCGAAGCGGGCGCACACCGCGGCTTGATCAGCGCACTCGCTGCAGAGCGGCGTTGATGGCCGCAAGGTCGAAGGCGTCGGGATGGAAACCCGGGGCAATCCGATTCAGGTACTCGTCGTGCTCCTCGTAGTCCGGATCCCCGATCGCCTCGAGGACCTTCGAATACATACGAGCACCCCCGACGTCCTCGGGTGGGCAGGCCCGCTGGCCTTCGTGGCACACTGCGTTCTTCAGGACGAGATCCAGAGCGCTCACGGACTCGATGATCACCTCGTGGCACCAGTTGTCCCCGAAGTCGTACTGGTACTCGAATCGCGCCCGTTCTCCCACCAACTCGGAAAGCCGCACCGTCTTGTCGTTGATGTCGGTCATCTCGAACTCGGGGTCGGGGATCCCATCGCGAACGCCGTCTATCTTGAAACAGTGCAGGTGATAGTCCTCCCAGCCCATCGCCGCCTGAAAGATCGTGTGCAGTTTCGCCATGGTGACGCCTCCGGGCACGAGAAGGCGTCGCCAGATCACCGGGACGTACTCTTTCAACGAGATCCGCAGCTGGAAGGCGGTTTTGCTGGCGCCGGGGCTCATCCCTGCAGACTACGAGATCACGCTCGGGCTCTCAGGCGGGGCCAGTCCGAGTTGATATTCCCAGTCGGGCTCTCCAGAGGGCCCGACTATGCAGCCATGCCCACGATCGGCTTGTTGAGGGTGATGGCACCTGCCGAGCCGTAGAACGACGCATCACCGAAGGAGAAGATGCCGCCATCGGAGGCCACCAGCCAGTACCCCCCGCCGTCAGACGTCGAAGCCATGCCCACGATCGGCTTGTTGAGGGTGATGGCGCCGGTCGAGCCGTGGAAGTTGGCGTCACCGAAGGAGAAGATGCCGCCGTCGGTGGCCACCAGCCAGTAGCCGCCGCCAGCAGGCGTCGAGGCCATCCCCACGATCGGCTTGTTGAGGGTGATGGCGCCGGTCGAGCCGTGGAAGTTGGCGTCACCGAAAGAGAAGATGCCGCCGTCGGTGGCCACCAGCCAGTAGCCGCCGCCATCAGGGGTGGAAGCCATCCCGGCGATCGGCTTGTTGAGGGCGATCGCACCGGTCGAGCCATAGAACGCCGCATCACCGAAGGAGAAGATGCCGCCGTCGGTGGCCACCAGCCAGTACCCACCGCCATCAGGGGTGGAAGCCATCCCCACGATCGGCTTGTTGAGGGAGATGCCGCCGGTCGAGCCGTAGAACGACGCATCACCGAAGGAGAAGATGCCGCCGTCGGAGGCCACCAGCCAGTACCCCCCTCTGTCCGGGGTGGAGGCCATCCCCACGATCGGTTTGTTCAGGGTGATGGCGCCGGTCGAACCGTAGAAGGCGTGGGCTCCGTAGGAGAAGATGCCGCCATCGGTGGCCACCAGCCAGTAGCCGTTGACGCCGGCGGACACGGTCTGGCCACCTGAGGTACAGGTGGTCGAGTAGGCCCCGACCCAGTTCAGGTTCACCTGCACCAGTCCGGGCGTCACGGTCTCACCGTTGAGCGTGATCACGAACTGCGGGTACGAACTTATCGAAGGCAGGCCGAATGGGGTGAGGTCGATCGAGCCCGAAGTGTCCAGGCTCTGCAGTGGAATGCCCGGGATCGGCGTGCCGCTTGAGTCCTCGAACTGGACCAATCCCGAGGCATAGGAACCCCGTGTCGGCACCGTTACCTGCAATGAGGTGTAGCTCGACGGAACGCACTTGGCGGAGCGGGCCACGATCTGCTTGGTGGATACCTTCACCGTTTGTGGTTCGCATGCACCCCCGGAAATGGCGTCGAAATTCTGGATCTGCCCCGATCCGGTGTCGGAGTTGACCCAGATGCAGTTCGGTCGCTGCGGGTCGGGAATCACCGTGTAGAGCAGTGCGAGAGTGCCCCCGAAGGTCTTTGGGAAATTGGCACACGGTGCCGTCGTGGAGAAGTCGTAACAGTCCACAGCGGTCTTCGTGGCGTTGGGAACGTAGACCCGAGCACCCAGGATGAGGGCCGAACCGTTGTCCAGATTGGTCCCGCCGATGGCGCCCGCCATCCCCGAGGGAGTCCCCGTCGATGCCCCGTTCATGCCGAAACAGGGATTGCCGCCAATGGGCAGGCAGGTCCCGACGGCCGTTCCCCCCGAGTTCAGCAGCGGAAAGGGTGCACCGCCAGGTGTGCCCACCACCGTGATCGGCCATGCACCGGTACATCCCGAGTGGGTGACGCTGTCGAAGCAGGCAAGCTCGTTGGTCGCCACCGAGCTGATCGTACCGACGACCTGGACGAAGACCTTGCTGCCGGCAGCACCGATCGGGTAGGCGTGACTGAAGGAACTGAGGACCTCGGCTCCCATGCTCAGCGCAAAGGGTTGACTGGTGCAGGCAGCGTCAGTGGCGAGGTCGAAGCAGAGCAGCGAATTCTCCGTGTGCCCTGCGCCGGCACCGGCACCGACGCCTGCCACCTCGTTGAAGGAGTACCACTTCGTTCCGACCTGTGCGGGAGCGGAGACACCGGCGTAGGTTGCGATCGGGGCTTCGCCCACAGCCGAAAGGGCGGTGAAGCCACAGAACCGTTGTGCACCGGTGGCGGAAGCTGGCAGGGTCGTATTGATACAGACGACACCTGCGGTCGAGTCAGAGGTGCGCACCGCATAGACGAACATGTGCCCGGTGGACTGGTCGAGGTAGAGGCCCGGTGCATTGGATGTTGCGAAATTGTGGCTGCTTGCGTCGATGACCGTCTCGGGCGCGCTCCAACACGACGAAGCATCGGACTGCAGGTGGCAGGCCACCTGCAGGGTTGCCTGGTGATGGAAGACATTGAACACCTGGGTGCTGCTCAAGGCGACGGCCCATCCGTCGCCCCCGGCGAATCCCGCAAACGTCACCGGTGGCGGGGCGGCGATGTTCGTGGTGGCCGAATAGTTGACCTGACCTCCGGTCGAGGCCGCACCTGCCGAAGTCGACCGGGCCGCGTCCGCTATCGACAGGATCAGCCCGGCTCCGACGGCAACGGCAAGCAACGTTCGGACCGCGGCCCGTATGGGACGGCTCGGATCGGATGGTCTCTTCATGTCAGTCTCGACTCTCTCGGATGTGCAACCGCCATCCATGCGATGGTTCGAGCGATGAGGACCGCACTCGACGAGAACGCCCATCTAGCGTGCCTCGGTGGTCCATTGCCCCTTGTGCCCCACGGAAACGCAAGCCAAGCTTCTTCCCCCGTTGGAAGGACCAAGCATATCGCGCCGACGGAAAAATGGACATGGGGCACCACGCAGAGTGGTGGCGTAGTCACAACACGGCCTCCGAAACGAACCGCGACTACCCGGCGATCTCCCGGGTCACACCCGCAGGGGTCGAATGAGTCCGGGTGATCGGGTGCCGGTAGGTTCTGGGGATGAATCCGTCCTGGGACGATCGTCGTATGCGCAGACACAGTTGGCCGATGGCTGGCGCCGCCGTGGCGGTGATGCTCGGTCTTGCGGCATGCAGCACCGCGGTCCCTACGGCAACCCGCCAGGCACAGGCCTACGCCCAGTCCGCCAACTTGAAACTGCTAGATCTCCCAGCCGGCTGGTCCGCGGTGGGCAAACCGACCAACTCCTCGGTCACGTCGTCCACCTTGAATGGTACGCAGAGCAAGACGGTGCACTCGCTCCTGTCCGGGCTGCCCGCCCAGTGCCGTTCGTTGGATGCCACGTTTACCGCGTCCTTGGTCAGCGCTCCACCGGTGACCGCCATCGCCCAGAACCAAGCCCAGTTCACCTCGGCCAGTGACGGCAACGCGCAGATCTCCTCTGCCGTAGCGGTCTTCGCCAGCCTCGAACGTTCGAATTCGACCTACGCCCTCTATTCTGCGCCGTCGTTCACCTCATGCCTTCAGCAATTCCTCCATGACACACTTGTGCGGGTCTTCTCTCTCTCGAGTGCCCAGGTGAGCGTCACCACCGTTCCGACCCCCACTCCCTCGGCAGGGGTGGAGGCAACGGCGTTTTCCGTATCGCAATCGGGCGCCAGTACTGGTTCGCAGACCAAGGTCAGTGCCGCCGAAGAGGTGGTCATGCAGTCAGGTAAGGCAATGGCATTCGTCGAGGCCCAGGCCGCCTCGACCAGCCTGCCTGCAGATGCCCTCACCGTGCTCGGCCAGTCTGTTGCGGTGGTGGAGCACAGATTGGTTCCCCCGCCAGCCTGAGCTACGAGCGGGAGGCCATCCAACGGAGCTCGCGGGCAACCCCGGGGACACCCCCGATCTACTATCAGCAGGTCTCCGGCGACAAGTCGACGGGGCGGTGCGCAACCGTCCACGAGGAGGAAAACATGCCCGACATCGTGAAGCTCCCACCACGCATGGCGTTCGACTCGCCCGAAGAGGAGAGAGTCCACAGGAAGCAGCGACTGGCTGCGGCATTCCGACTCTTCTCGAAGTTCGGTTTCGACGAGGGTGTGGCCGGTCACATCACCGCTCGTGACCCCG
>JADGOF010000235.1 GCA_017883105.1 Acidimicrobiales bacterium | reverse complement strand
GATCGCGCCGCCGCTATCTCGCACTCGTCGAAATGACCCCGCAAGCCCCTGGAGGGCTCCGATCAATCGCCGGTGCACGACCTCACGGATTCTCGTGACCGATTGGAGCTAGAGCGATGTCATGAGGTGCCCCTTCGGCCATCCGATGAACGAAAGGCATTGTCACCCGACGAGTTTCACAAGTTGGTTGGCGAGTTTGCTGTTCCAGAGTCACCCTCGCGGGTGGAAGGGTGACTCCCTCACGTCTTGATCAGACGCTCGTAGCTGAGCCGACCGTCCAGCTTCTTGGCCAGCGTCCGCATCCGGCCACCATCGCTCATCTTGCAGGTGCCGTACCGGAAGTCGAACTCACCCAAGTACCGGGGAAGGTGCATCGGCGTGACGTGGTGGTGCGTCCCGTCGATCGACCGCTTCAACTGAGAGAAGAACCCTTCGGCCATGTTCGTGGAGACATTTCCCCGCACGTACTCGTGGTTGTGATGGTTGACCGACTCATGCGATGCGAACTCTTGGCCGATCTGCATGTAGTGCCTTGCCGAGTCGGTGAACAGTTCGCTGTTCGCCATGTCCACCTGCTCGGAGATGGCCTTGCGGAGCGTGGCTCCGGTGACGAGGGGGACCACCTGGGACCGGACTTCCCCGGTAACCATGTTGACCAGCGTGAGGACGGGCGTCTTCTCGGTATGCCCTTGCTTGGAGCCGACCCGCTGCCATGCGTGACGGTTCTTCGGCTCGCCGCCTACCCACGTCTCGTCGCTCACGATGGTGCCGCGCATGGATCCGAGCGCGCTATCGGTGCTCATGGCCTGACGGATGCGGTGGAGCATGTGCCAGCACCGTAGAGCCCTAGTTCGGGCTCGCCGGGGCGGGCGAGCGAAGATTCGAGTCCCACGCCGCTCACAGCGCCCTGCGAGGGCATGGTCGTGACCAGGGAGTTTGCTGAATCTTCGCCTCAGAGGGCGTTTCTGGGGAACGTCCTGTTCAGGGACACGGATGACCTTTTCGGCACCCACACGAGCAGGTCACCGACCCCAGGGACACTCTCTCGATCTGTTGTGGCAGCGCGGAGAAGCTGCCAGGCGGGGACTGGGTGATGTCCTGGGGTTACAACCAATCCATGACGGAACTCAACGCCCAAGGCGTCCCTCAGATCACCATCAGCTACCCGGGCTACTTCTCATACCGCGAGGCGGACATACTGGCCTCGATCACCGCCCTCCGCAAGGGCATGGATGCGATGGTGCATCCGATCAACGGCGTCAAGACCTAATCGGGCACTGGTGCACCGAGCGAGCGCTGGGTGCGGCCTGCTCATCGAGAAGTGCGGAACGTCAGCTATCAAGCCGACTACAGAGTGATACTTCCCCTGAAGGCGATTGCGGTCAGGGGTCCACCCGCACACGCCGCCGATAGCCCCGCCATGTCGTAGATGCTGGTTACCGTCAGTCCCCCGCCGCCGGCGTTGGCAAATGATCCGGACGCAACACTTTCTCCGGAGTAGGTGATCCTCAGGAAGGTGTCACTGCCGACCGTTACCTGAGACACCGAACCACCCGTAAGGCTGACACCAGTGGAGGCGGTGACTCTGGGCGCCGGCGACCACCTGATGGCCCCGCCGGAAACGTCGGGAGGTGTTCCCCCCGCAACCAGACTGCAAAGGCTCGTGACGGTGTCGGTGCTCAGCGCCGGAGTAGCAGCCATGTGGCCGGTCCAGAGCCTTGATCCACCTTGACTTGAGCAGGTCGGCCCGTGGTGGGGGAACATGTTGCCGCTAATCGAAACGGTGTTGTCGGGATTGATTACCAGTCTCCCGAAGAAGTTGCACACGGTGGAACCCGTGGCGGTGACCGCCACGGGTGACGCACGCTTGGCCCAGGCCACTCCGCTACCCATCACGACCACAAGAGCGATGGGTAGGGCCGAAGCAATGGCAGCTTGTAGCAGTTTCTTCATTCGTCCCCACCCTTTGATGACACAGTCGGGCAACCCGGCTGGCGCATACCAAATGCTACTCCTACAGCGGTGTCAGTCGCCACGGCACCGAGGGCGGGGCCGAAGCCCCGCCCTCTCGCAAGTCCCACCCTGTGGGTGCCGAAAATGCCATCCGGCCTGGTCAGGCCACCAGTCGGTATTCATGGATCAGACCGAAGGCGGCATCCGTGCGACGCAACTCCGCTGGCTCCGGATCATCGATTCGGGGCGGTGGGTCCATCGTGAGCGGGGCCAGCTGACCCAGTGCCCGGTGTGGCCGATGGCCGTTGTAATGGACCACGTACTCGGCCAGGACTCGTTCCAGCTGTCGGTGGCCGAGGATCAGCATCCGGTCGAGGCACTCACGGCGGACCGTCCCGACGAACCGCTCGGCGAAGGCGTTTGCCCGGGGAGCCCTGATCGGGGTGCGGATGATCCGGATGCCTTCGGCCCGAAGACTTCGTCGAAGCTCGAGGTGAACTTGGTGTCCCAGTCACGGATGAGGAACTTGACGGGATGGACTCGGTCCTCCAGCACTGTGGTCAGGTTCCTCGCCTGCTGGACCACCCAGGACCCGGTCGGATGAGCACTGATCCCGGTCACGTGCACCCGTCGGGTGTCGAGCTCGATGAAGAACAGCACGTAGAGGCGCTTCAGCAGCACCGTGTCGACCGAGAAGAAGTCACAGGCCAGCATCGATGACGCCTGGGAAGAGAGGAACTCCGCCCAGGTCGGACTGCTCCGCATCGGTGAGGGTTCGACACCGTGGCGGCGCAGGATGGTCCAGACGCTCGAAGGAGCGAGGACGACGCCCATGGTGGCCAGCTCGCCTTCGATCCGGCGGTAGCCCCAGGTGGGGTTCTCCCGGGCCAGTCGGAGGATGATCACCACCGTTCCGGCCGGGATGCTCGGTCGACCTGGGCGGCGGGCATAGGTCCATCTCCGCCGGACCAGGTCCCGGTGCCAGCGGAGCAGGGTCTCGGGCTGCACGAAGAACCTTCTTCGATTCCGGTGGCCGAGCAGTCGCCCCAGCCCGGCGAGGAGAGCGCGATCCGAGGGCCGCAGAGCCGGTCGGACAACTTGACGGCGAAGCACGGCAACCTCGTGGCGGAGCATGACGACCTCGATCGCGAGATCACTCTTCTCGCGCCCGTTCAGACGCACCAACTGGAGAATCCCGGTGAAGGCGAGGTAGAGAAACGAGAGGGCCATGTCCCAGTTTCGTCTTCCCAGGCCGTTCCAGGAAAGTCCTGCTCAAAGTACCCGGATGACATTCTCGGCATCCACAGGGTCGGGTGGGGCGACCGACCCTGTGACCGGCGAACGGCCGTGTCGGCCAAGCGGCCGGGCATGGAGCTGGTCATCGCCGCCCACAAGTCGGTGGCCGAACTGGGCGTACTGGGCCGAGCCGAGGACATGCACGCCATCATGGACGCCGAGCAGGGCGCCACGCATTCCTATCTGGACGACCTCACCAATCGGATGGTCGAGAAGACGACCCACTTGATCACAGGGGAGGAAGTTCGAGTAGTGAGTGCCGGGTCCTTTGGAAGTGCCCCCGGCAGGACTCGAACCTGCGCCACCGGCTCCGGAGGCCGGTGCTCTATCCGCTGAGCTACGAGGGCGTTGGTGAGGAGAATCATCCAGTCGGTCCAGACGTTCCCGATCAAGGCGTCTGCTCCACCGAGGAGTTCACTGTAGTGCCATCGATCGGTGCCGGTCCCCGATCCCATCCGGCGGGTCTCCCGGGACGACCTATCCTCGCATCACTATGTCCGCCCGTGACCACCTCGCCCAGGCCGTCAGTCACGCCGTCTCCACGATCGCCGCTCGCGACGGCCTCGACCTGGCCGTCGATCCGGCTTCGGTCCACCTCGAGCGCCCAACCCGGCGTGAGTTGGGGGACTGGTCCACCAACATCGCCATGGTCAATGCCAAGAAGGTCGGGACCAACCCCCGGGCCCTGGCCGCGTCCCTGGTCGAGGTGCTCGCCGCCGATCCGACTCCCTATGTGACGTCGGTGGAGGTTGCCGGGCCCGGATTCATCAACTTCCGTCTGGACGACGGATGGCTGTACGACGCACTCTCGGAAGTCCTGGTCGAGGGGGAGGACTCCTACGCCCGACCCGACGTGGGGCACGGCGAGCGGGTACAGGTCGAATTCATCTCGGCCAACCCCACCGGTCCGATCCACGTGGGCAACGGGTGGTGGGGCAGCTACGGCGATGCGCTGGCCCGCATCCTCGCCCGGGCCGGCCATCAGGTGAGCCGGGAGTACTACGTCAACGACACCGGCGGCCAGATCAGGACGCTGGGGGAGAGCCTCCTGGCCCGCCACAAGGGCGAGGAGGTGCCCGAAGGTGGGTATCAGGGCGAGTATGTGACCGAACTGGCCGCCGTCTACGACGGTCCCGACGACGTGCCCGTCGCCGGTCGGTGGGCGGCCGAACGGATCCTCGACCTGATCAAGACCACTCTGGAGTCGGTGGGGATCGTTTTCGACGAGTGGTACAGCCAGGCGTCCATCGAGGAGAGTGGTGCGGTCGACGAGACCATTGCGCTGCTGGCCGACAAGGGCCT
>JADGOF010000234.1 GCA_017883105.1 Acidimicrobiales bacterium | reverse complement strand
TGGCCCGGCTGATCTCCGACGCCATCGACGCGGTGTTCGAGGACACCTCGGTGTCGGAGATCTTCGGCGGGGAGAACCTGGCCTGATCGATCGGGCCGGGCCCGCCCTGGCCGGGGCGCTCGGGCGAGGGGCGAGGCGGTCACTGATCATCCGCTCCGGTACGTCTCGTCCATACTGGTGCGATGCCCCACAAGGCGGACCTGATGGCGGACCAGGCAGGGGTACCCGGAGCGCCTCTCGTCGGAGCGGCTGTTGACGGCCTGCCTGTCGACGGAACGGTCCCCGGCGGAACCCCGGTTCGTCCCCGACGGTCCTCTGGCCGTTCGGGTGGCCGGCCGCTCCTGGCAGTTGCCACCGGCGCCGTGCTGCTCGTCGTCACCTGCCTGCTGCGCTTCGACGGTCTGACCGCCCACCTGCCGGCACTGTTGGCGGTCAACGTCGATGAACCGACCCTGGTCACCCGCGCACTGGGAATAGTGCACGGGTACCTCCCCACCCTGTACGACTGGCCCACCGGTTCAATGCTCTTCCTGGCCCTTCCCTTCGAACTGGTCGGGCACCTGGCTCCCTCGTGGTTCCAGAAGAATCCCTATCTGGTGGCGCGGTACCCCTTCGCCGCCGTTTCGGTTTCGGTGGTTCTGCTGACGGGAGGACTGGCGTCACTGATGGTGGAAAGAAGGTCCGAACGGATGACGACCGCCTTTCTGGCGTCGACTGCCGTGGCGGTGTCCTATCTCTGTGTCGAAAACGGCCGACTGATCCTTCCGGATCAACTCCAGCTGGCCCTGGTCCTCGCCGCAATGATCTGTGTTCTCTCCTACGACCACTCGCGGTCGCGCTCCTGGCTGGTGGCGGCCGGGATTCTGGCAGGGCTGAGCGCAGGTACCAAGTACCTCGGTGGATTCGTCATCCTCCCGGCACTTGGTGCCGTGCTGGTCGAGTCGCGACGTAGTTGGACCCGGGCGGCCGTGGATACGGCACTACTGGCCGGTTCGGCGCTGGTCGGATTTGTCGTCAGTGTTCCCGCAGTGGTGGTGCACACCCACGGTGTGCTGGTGGGACTCGACTATCAATTCGGGCATCAAGCCGGGGGCCACTTGGGCTACGACCTGGCATCCAACGGGTGGTGGTACTACCTGACCCAGGCGCTTCCGGGGAACTGGGGTTGGGTGCTGACCGGGCTGGCGATGGCCGGCCTGGTTCTCGTCGCCGCCCAGGGGACCCGTCGGCAGCGTCTCACCTTGTTGTTCGTCGTCCCGGTATTCATCGCCCTTGGTGCCTCGAAGATCCAGTTCCCGCACTACGTCATCCTCATTGTGCCGATGTTGGCGATCTACGCGGCGATCGCCGTGGTGTGGGCCTCCCGTCATCTGAGGCGATGGGGAGGGTCGTTGCCGGCGCTCGTCCTGGCGGCTCTGCTCCTCTTGAGCCTGGTTCCGACCGTCGTCAACGACATGAAGATCGTCCGTAGTGCCAGGGCGCCGAACACGCAGCTGGTCGCCAGTCGGGTCGTCGGACGGCTCCCCGGTCCGGTGTGGGCCGAGCCGTACACGCTCGCAGTCCCGACGAAGAACCAGATCGACGGCGCCGTGGTCGGACAGAGCCCGGCGGTGCTGTCCTGCCGGTGCTACGTGGCGATCAGCTCCTTCATGGAGGATCGGTATCGCCAGGAGTCCGCCAAGTACGGTTCGGAAGTGGCGATCTACGACGCGGTGGAACGACAGGGCAGATTGGTGACCACCATCGCCCCCGGGCGCCCACTCCGCTATGACTGGATGGAGCTACCGCAGTACGGGATGGACACGCTCCCGCTGACGGGGCCCACCGGGTTGGTGGGCCCCCGCATCACCGTCTACAAGATGCCGGGCTGAGAGGGATCGGCTGGCGGATCGCTTGCCGTGGGGGCACCGAACCCTCCCCTGTGGCCCACCCGGCAATCGCTCGTCTATCATGGTGGGCCGTCAGCAGCGACCGTCTGCGATCGTCATCGCTAGGCACGATCGAATGGAGCGTCGCTGCCCTCGTGTCAGCATCTCTTGAGGAGTTCCCGCATGCCCGAAATCACGCTCACCGCCGAAGCCGGCCGCGCTACCGGATCCAGTTCGACGCGCCGCCTCCGGGCCGAGGGGAAGATCCCCGGAGTCGTCTACGGCCACGGGGCCGATCCGGTCCCCGTGTCGGTCAACGGACGCGAGTTCCAGGTCGCCATGTCCGGTGAGGCCGGGCTCAACACCTTGCTCTCGCTGCAGGTGGACGGCAAGGACTTCCTGACCCTGGCCCGTGACATCCAGCACCACCCGTTCAAGAACGTAGTGACCCACATCGACTTCCAGATCGTCCGACGCGACGAGGTGATCTCCGCCGAGATCACTATCAACCTGGTGGGTGAGGCCATCGAGGTGCAGCACGGCGACGGCATCGTCGACCAGCAGCTCTTCACCTTGCACATCAAGGCCAAGCCGGCCAACATCCCGCCCTCGGTTGACATCGACATCTCCGGCCTGACCATCGGTGGGGCCCTGCACGTCTCCGACATCGCCATTCCTGCCGGCGTGGAGCTCGAGACCGATCCGGAGTCCACCGTGGTGGCCGGGCAACCTCCCCGGGTGCAGGCCACTGCCGAGGAAGAGGCCGAGGCTGCGGCCGCCGCCGCCACGGAAGCCGGAGGAGCACCCGCAGAAGCGGTTGCCTCCGGCGAATCCGAGTCGTCAGAAGGCTAAGTCCTGCTCCGTCATCGGCGTGCAACGGGGGACCGGCGCACAGGTACACCGGTCGACCTACTGGTCGTGGGACTGGGCAATCCCGGCGCCGAGTTCGATGGGACCCGCCACAACGCCGGCGCCGAGGTGGTCGCGGCCCTGGCCGTGCGCCACGGGGGTCGGCTCAAGTCCGAGAAGGGCCTCCGATCCCTGGTCTGCGAGGTCCGAATCGGCGGCAAACGGGTGCTGGTTGCCGTGCCGCTGACCTACATGAACGAGTCTGGGCTGGCCGTGGCCCCCCTGGTCCGACGGTCGGGCATCGACCAGGGCCTCGCCTCCCGACTGGTCGTCGTCCACGACGAGCTCGACCTGCCGTCGGGACGGGTCAAGATCAAGGCGGGCGGGGGCACGGCCGGCAACAACGGCCTCAAGTCGATCGTCGGCCATCTCCGTACCAACGACTACCTCCGGGTGCGCATCGGCATCGGGAAGCCTCCGGGCCGCCAGCCGGGCGCCGACTTCGTGCTCAAGCGACCGGGGGCCGCGGAGCGGGCCGTCCTGGCCGCCGCCGTCGAGGAAGCTGCCGACGCGGTCGAGGCCATTGCCACCGAGGGCGTCGAGGCGGCCATGAACAAGGTCAACACCGCCGGCTGACGGTGCACGGTGCCGGGTTCCGGCCCCTGACAAGAGGCGGATCCGTTTCTGTTGCCGGCCGGGGAGCTACTACGGTGACGGCTGACGAAGGCCCCGTGCCTCGCGTGGAATTGGACGTGTCGAGCTTCGGCACCATCCCAAAGGAGTGCCTCATGGCCAAGTCAGACAAGGGTCGATCCGGAGCGGACCTCGGGGCCCTCATCCTCCGGCTGACCGTCGGGCCGATGATGGTGATGCACGGGATGAACAAGGTCCGAGGACCCGGCGGGCTGGAGGGCACCACCAGGTGGTTCGACTCGCTTGGCCTCCAGCCGGCTGCCGTCCACGCCCGGATGGCCGCGGCCACCGAGATCAGCACCGGCACCCTCCTCACCGTGGGCGCCATGACTCCCCTGGCCTCCGCCGGGGTCATCGGGGTGATGACGGTCGCCGCGGCCACCGACCACAAGGGGAAGGGCTTCTTCATCTTCAAGAACGGATGGGAGTACGTCGGCGTGGTGGGCGCGGTCGCCGCCGCCATCGCCGCCCTCGGACCGGGCCGCTACTCGGTCGACGGAGCCAGGGGCAAGGGCAAGGGTGGCCTGGCCCGCTTCCTGTTCTCCTCGGTCCTCGGCGTGGGTGCCGCGCTCGGCATGCTGGCCACCAGCCGCAAGGGCCCGTCGGAGCAGGCGCCGGCGAGCGACGTCTGACGCCTCCGGTCTGACCGGTCGCATCTGCGTCCCGGTGGCCAGGCGGGTGGCCAAGTCCGCACGGGCCGAGGCCGAGGTTGAGGTCTGACGATCACCGAATCGGCCGGTACGCTCGCCGACTGTGCCATCCAACGACGACATCGCCATCTCGGTGCAGGGCCTCACCAAGTCCTACGGCGCCTTCCAGGCACTGCGGGGTATCGAGTTCCAGGTCCGGCACGGCGAGGTGCTCGCCTTGCTCGGGCCCAACGGGGCCGGGAAGACCACCGCGGTGGAGATCCTCGAGGGCTACCGGAAACGTGATGCCGGTGCCGTGTCGGTCCTCGGCGTCGATCCCGACCTCCGCGACCGCGGCCTGCGGGCCAAGGTGGGCATCGTCCTCCAAGAGTGTGCCGTGGATCCTTACCTCACCGTCACCGAGGTGCTCACCCAACGGGCCGGCCTCTATCCGTCGCCCCGGGGGGTGGGTGAGGTGATCGAGCTGGTCGGGCTGGAGGAGAAGGTCAAGGCCCGGG
>JADGOF010000233.1 GCA_017883105.1 Acidimicrobiales bacterium | reverse complement strand
CCGGCCCGATCGATCAGGCCAGGTTCTCCCCGCCGAAGATCTCCGACACCGAGGTGTCCTCGAACACCGCGTCGATGGCGTCGGAGATCAGCCGGGCCACCGACAGCACCTCCAGCTTGTCGAAGTGGCGGTCCTGGGGGATGGGCAGGGTGTTGGTCACCACCACTTTGGTCAGGGCCGAGTTCTTCAACCGGTCGACAGCGGGGTCGGACAGCACGGCGTGGGTGGCCATGCACCACACCTCGGCCGCCCCCCGGTCAACCAAGAGATCGGCGGCGGCGACGATGGTTCCCGCCGTGTCGATCATGTCGTCGATGAGCACGCACTGACGCCCTTCGACGTCACCGACCACATGGAGGGCCTCGACCTGGTTGGCCACGCCCCGCAACCGACGCTTGTGCACCACGGCCAGATCGGCGGTGAGGTGTTGACTGAATCGCTCAGCCACCTTCACCCGTCCGGCGTCGGGAGCCACCACCACCAAGTCGTCGCTGCGCTGGGTGCGCAGGTAGTCGACCAGCACCGGGGCTGCCGTCAGGTGGTCGAACGGGACGTTGAAGAAGCCCTGGATCTGTCCGGAGTGGAGATCCACACTGACCACCCGGTCGGCGCCGGCCACCGAGAGCATGTCCGCCACCAGCTTGGCGGTGATCGGCTCGCGACCGGTGGCCTTCCTGTCCTGGCGTGAGTAGCCGTAGTACGGACAGACCGCGGTGATCCGTTTGGCCGATGCCCGCTTTGCCGCATCGATCATGATCAGGTGCTCCATCAAGGAGTCGTTCACCGGGCCGCAGTGGGTCTGCACGATGAACACGTCGCTCCCTCGGATCGACGAGTCGAACCGGCAGTGGATCTCACCGTTGGCGAACTCACGCAGGTTGGCTTCACCCAGCTCCACTCCCAACTGTGAGGCGATGTCCTGGGCCAGTTCGGGATGGGACCGACCGGAGACCAGCTCAAGTCGGCGGCGGGGAGTGAATTCCATAGCCATCAGGCTACTGCTCCCCGGCTGGAGGATCCCCGACCGAGAATACCTACCCGGCGCCCACCACCGCACCCGGTGGGATCTCGGTCCCCTCGTCGAGGACGGCGAACGGTCCGACCCGGGCGTCGGCCCCGATCACCGACCGCCGGCACACGCTCGATGCCACCAGGGCGCCCTCGCCCACGGTGGAGTCGACCAGGCGGACATCCGGCCCGACTTCCGCGTGCTCACCGACGACGCACGCCCCCTGGAGGATCACACCGGGAAGGAGGACGACGTCCGTCCCCAAGATCACATCGACGTCGATGTAGGTGGTTTCGGGATCCCACATGGTCACTCCGCGGCGCATCCACCGCTCGTTGATCCGGTCACGTAGTTCGGCTTCGGCCACGGCCAGCTGGGCGCGGTCGTTGACCCCGGCCACCTCCATGGTGTCGTCGACTACCACCGAGGAGACCTTGTGCCCGGCTTCGTAGAGCACGCCCACGACATCGGTGAGGTAGTACTCGCCCTGGGCATTGGCCGGGCTCAGTCGCCGAAGGGACGGAGCCAGCACGCTCCGGCGGAAGCAGTAGATCGACGTGTTGATCTCGCTCACCTCGAGCTCCTCTTCGGTGGCATCACTGTGCTCGACTACCCGGGCCACCGAGTCGTCCCGGCCGCGCACCACGCGTCCGTAGCCGGTCGGATCGTTCAACACCGCGGTCAGGAGGGTGGCGGCAGCATCGGTGGAGCGGTGGGCCTGCACCAGCTTGGCCAGCGTGGCCGGTCGGAGCAGTGGGGTGTCGCCCGGCAGGACCACCACGTCACCGTCGTCATCGCCGTCGTCACTGGGCAGTCCGGTCAACGCCACCGACATGGCATCCCCGGTCCCCCGCTGCTCGACCTGTTCGACGAACTCGATCTGCATGCCGGGAGGCGCGTGCTCGATGAGGGTCTTCGTCACCCATTCGGCCCGATGGCCGACGACCACCACCACCCGGTCCACCGACAGCTGGGCCAACGCATCGAGCACGTGGAGGACCATCGGCCGACCGCACAGCCGGTGCAACGGCTTCGGTCGGGCGGAACGCATGCGGGTTCCCTCCCCTGCAGCCAGCACCACCGCGAACAGTGGCCGGCCGGGCGAACGCCGCTGGTTGGAGACCTCACGCTCGTCCGGACCCCACTCGTCCGGCGGGATCTGGGGATAGGTCCGGATCACCACGGGACACCCCCGCCCCTGTGGTTCCGTCCGAGTCGGCCCCCTCGGTCACGCGGCGCAAAGCTCATGGGCCTATTCTTCCCACGTCGGGGAGCACAATGCGACCCCGGGCCGTACGCACGACCGCCGCACCGTCCCACCCCCATTTCCCCATGCCCGTCCTCACCACCACCATCGACCCGAACTCGGAGACCTTCCGGGCCAACCAGCGCGCCCTCGAAGAAGCGGTGGCCGGGGTCAACGAGCAGCTGGCGGTGGCCCGGGCAGGTGGAGGCGAGCGGTATGTGGCCCGCCACAAGGAGCGGGGCAAACTGCTGGCCCGTGAGCGGATCGAGCTCCTCCTCGACCGGGACTCGCCTTTCCTCGAGCTCTGCGCCCTGGCCGCCTGGGGCACCGAGTACACCGTCGGCGCCACGTCCGTCATCGGCATCGGCGTGGTCGAGGGCATCGAGTGCCTCATTTCGGCCCACGACCCGACGGTGCGGGGCGGGGCCATGAACCCGTACTCGTTCCGCAAAGGCGCCCGAGCCTCGGACATCGCCCTCCAAAACCGCCTCCCGGTGGTCAACCTGGTGGAGTCGGGCGGAGCCGATCTTCCCGCCCAGGCCGAGCTGTTCATCCCCGGGGGCCGGGCCTTCCGGGACATCACCCGCCACTCGGCGGCTGCTCTGCCCACGGTGTCGCTGGTATTCGGCAACTCCACGGCCGGCGGGGCCTACGTGCCGGGCATGAGCGACTACATCGTGATGATCGAAAAGCGCTCCAAGGTGTTCCTCGGGGGCCCGCCTCTGGTCAAGATGGCCACCGGGGAGGAGTCGACCGACGAGGAGCTGGGCGGTGCCTCCATGCACGCCCGGGTGTCCGGCCTGGCCGACGCCCTGGCCACAGACGAGGTGGACGCCATCCGGCTCGGCCGGCAGATCGTCAGCCGGTTCAACTGGCGCAAGCGGGGACCCGGACCGAGCCAGCCGGCCGACGAGCCGATCCACGACCCCGGCGAGCTGCTGGGCATCGCCTCGGCCGACCCCAAGGTCCCCTTCGATCCCCGCGAGGTCCTGGCCCGGGTGGTCGACGGCTCGCGCTTCGACGAGTTCAAGCCACTGTATGGATCCAGCCTGGTCACCGGGTGGGCCTCCATCCACGGCTATCCGGTCGGCGTGCTGGCCAACCACCGTGGGGTCCTCTTCTCCGAGGAGGCCCACAAGGCCACCCAGTTCATCCAGTTGGCCAACCAGATCGACGTGCCGCTGATCTTCCTGCAGAACACCACCGGCTATATGGTCGGCAAGGAGTACGAGCAGGGCGGGATCATCAAGCATGGGGCGATGATGATCAACGCCGTCTCCAACTCCTCGGTGCCCCACATCACCATGAACATCGGCGCGTCCTACGGGGCCGGCAACTACGGGATGTGCGGCCGGGCCTACGACCCCCGCTTCCTCTTCGCCTGGCCCAACGCCCGCTCGGCGGTGATGGGACCGGCCCAGTTGGCCGGCGTCCTCTCCATCGTCGGCCGGCAGTCGGCGGCGGCCAAGGGCGTCCCCTTCGACGAGAATGCCGACGCCGCCTTGCGGGAGCTGGTGGAGGCCCAGATCGAGTCGGAGTCACTCCCCCTGTTCCTCACCGCCCGCCTCTACGACGACGGCATCATCGACCCGCGGGACACCCGCACGGTGCTCGGCATGTGCCTGTCGGTCATCGACAACCAACCGATCACTGGGACGCGCGGCTACGGCGTCTTCCGGATGTGACGACGCACCGATGAGCCCTTCCTCTCCGACAATGACCCCCGTGCGCACCCTGTTGGTGGCCAACCGCGGCGAGATCGCCCGCCGCATCATGCGGACGGCGCGGTCCATGGGCATCGCCACCGTGGCCGTGTACTCGGACGCCGACGAGATGAGCCCCCACGTGGCCGAGGCGGACATGGCCGTCCGCCTGCCGGGCGTCTCGCCCGCCGACACCTATCTCCGTTCCGCCTCGATCCTCGAGGCCGCCGCCCGGTGCTCCGCCGATGCCGTCCACCCGGGCTACGGCTTCCTCTCCGAATCGGGGGAGTTCGCCCGGGTCGTCGTCGCCTCGGGCCTCACTTGGGTGGGCCCCCCGGCCGCGGCCATCGACGCCATGGGGTCGAAGATCGGCTCCAAGGAGATGATGCGGGCCGCCGGCGTCCCGACGCTGCCGTCGATCACCATCGACGGGGACGAGCTCCCCGACGAGGAAGCGTTGGCCACCCTGGGTTGGCCGTTAATGGTCAAGTCCTCGGCCGGGGGCGGGGGACGCGGCATGCGCATCGTCACCGATCCCGCCGCACTGGCCGAGGCGGTGGCCGGGGCCCGACGGGAAGCGGCCTCGGCCTTCGGCGACGGCACCGTCTTCCTCGAGCGGTA
>JADGOF010000232.1 GCA_017883105.1 Acidimicrobiales bacterium | reverse complement strand
CCGACATCCGCCATGCCATCGAGTCGGTGGCCCGCGAGCGCATCGTCTCCGGCGATGCCGCGCTCTCCCTCGTGACCGGCGAAGGCATCATCGGCGAGGAGCATCTGGTCGACGAGATACACCCCGGCGACGAGGGCCACAAGCGGATCGCCGCCACCGTGGGCAAGGCGCTCACCGCGGCAATGAGGACGAATGCCGGGGTGATGCCCACCGATGCTTTCGGTGACATCGCCGCGCCCGATCCTGGGTCCTCCACCGCGCCCGACCGGGACGTGATCGATCCGGTGGATGCCCACCGAGCGGCAAAGTCGGCCGCCTCCTCCGTGTACTGAGCACCCTCCTCGGCGGGGCGTCCCTCCCCCATCGTCCACCGGGCACCATGCATCGCTCGGCTGGGTGCTGGCCTACTCTTCGGATGTGCGGGCAGCCCCGCACTGCACCCACCGACGACCACGAAGAGGTAGAGACACGCCATGGAAGCCACAACGCTCATCGAATCGTTCCGCGTCGACGGCAAGGTCGCCGTGGTCACGGGTGCGGGCAGTGGCATCGGACGAGCCAGTGCCCTGGCGCTGGCCGGGGCCGGGGCCGCAGTGGTCTGCGCCGACATCGACGGCGCCTCCGCCACGGCTGCCGCCCAGGAGATCGCCGCCGCCGGAGGCGTGGCCGAGGGCGTGACCCTCGATGTTTCCAACCGGGGTGAGGTCGACGCGCTCGCCCAGCGGGTGGCGGCCGAGCGTGGTGGCATCCACGTGTGGTGCAACATCGCCGGCATCATGGTCGAGGGACCGTTCCTCGACGCCCCCGAAGAGGATCTCGACCGGATCATCTCGGTCAATCTCAAAGGGGTGTTCTTCGGATGCCAGGCCGCCGGCCGCATCATGGTCACCCAGCCCGAGGGGGGAAGCATCATCAACGCCTCGTCGGCCGCCGCCGACGCGCCCAGCCCCAACATCGTGAGCTACGCCATCTGCAAGGCCGGCGTGGTCCAGATGACCAAGTCCCTGGCCGTCGAGATCGGAAAGAAGAAGGTCCGCGTCAACGCGGTGGCTCCGGGGTTCGTGCTGACCGGCATGACCGGCCGCTACTTTGTCCGGCCCGACGGAACGGTGGACGAGGAGATGCAGGAGGCGGTCATCGCCCCCATGCGCAAGTTCACCCCCTTGCGCTCGATCGGCGAGCCGGAGGACATCGCCGCCGCCTTTTTGTACCTGGCCTCCGACGCCTCCCGGTTCATGACCGGCCAGGTGCTCCGGCCCAACGGCGGCGTGGCCATGGTCTGACCGGGACGCCAGCTGACACACCGTCAGAAGCGGGGTTACACTCGGTGCCATGGCCGACCTGCCCATGATCATCTCCGTCGACGACCACGTGGTGGAACCCGCCAACGTGTGGATCGACCGCCTCCCGAAGAAGTACCACGACGTGGGGCCACGTGTGGTCCGCGCCCCGATGGGTGAGATCACCTTCATCGGGGGCAAGCTCACGGTGACCCCGGGGCCCGAGGGCGTCCCCACCGACTGGTGGTACTACGAGGACCTGAAGCGCCCGCTCCTCCGGGTGGACTCCGCGGTGGGTGTGCCCCGCGACGAGGTGACCATGCGCGGCATCACCTACCAGGAGATGCGCCCCGGCTCCTACGAAGTGGGTCCCCGTCTGGAGGACATGGACGTCAACCATCTCGAAGCGTCCCTCTGCTTCCCCACCTTCCCCCGGTTTTGCGGCCAGACCTTCACCGAGGCCAAGGACAAAGAGCTCGGCCTCCTGTGCGTGAAGGCGTACAACGACTGGATGGTCGAAGAGTGGTGCGGACCCGAAGCCAAGGGCCGGCTCATCCCCCTGACCCTCATCCCCCTGTGGGACGCCCACCTGGCCGCCGCCGAGGTGCGCCGCAATGCCGACCGGGGCGTGCGGGCCGTCTGCTTCAGTGAGATACCCCCTTTCCTCGGGCTTCCGTCCGTCCACGATCCCGATCGCTACTGGGACCCGTTCTTCCGGGCCTGCGCGGAGACCGGCACCATCGTCAACATGCACATCGGCTCGTCGTCCAAGATGCCATCCACCTCGGCCGACGCGCCGCCGGCGGTGGGATCAACGTTGACCCACTCCAACGCCACCTACTCGATGGTCGACTTCATGTTCTCCGGCGTGCTGGTGCGGTTCCCCGATCTCAAGCTGGCCTACGCCGAGGGCCAGATCGGTTGGATCCCCTACATCCTCGAGCGGGCGGACAACGTCTGGGAAGAGAACCGCGGCTGGGGCGGGGTGGCCGACATCGTGCCCGAGCCACCATCGACCTACTTCCATCGCCAGATCTTCGGCTGCTTCTTCGACGACGCCTTCGGTCTGAAGAACGTGGATGCGATCGGCGTGGACAACATCACCTACGAGTCCGACTATCCCCACTCCGACTCCACCTGGCCCAACACCCGCCAGATCGCCGAGAAGCAGATGAAGGACCTCACCGACGAGCAGGTGTACAAGATCGTGCGGGGCAACGCCATCAAGCTGTACGACCTCGACTTCAAGTGACTCACCGGGCCTAGGCCTTCTCCACCATGGATCTGCGTTACACCGACGCCGAGCAGGCGTTCCGGGGCGAACTCCGCCGGTGGCTCGAGGCGACCATCCCCGGTCTGCCCGCCAAGCCGTCGCCCAACGACTGGCCCGGCCGTCGTGCCTATGACACCCACTGGCAACGGCTGCTCTTCGATGCCGGCTACGCCGGGGTCGACTGGCCCGCCGAGGGCGGCGGACGCGGCTCGTCCGCGGTCGAGGAGCTCATCTTCAAAGAGGAGCTCGAACGCGCCCACGCCCCCTATGTCGGCGTGAACTTCGTCGGCCTATTGCACGCCGGGCCGACCATCATCGCCGAGGGGACCCCCGAGCAGCGGCAGCGCTACCTACCGTCCATCCTCAAGGGTGAGGAGGTGTGGTGCCAGGGATTCTCCGAGCCGGACGCCGGCAGCGACCTGGCCTCCATGCGCACCAGGGCCGTCCGAGACGGTGACGACTACGTCATCTCCGGGTCGAAGATCTGGACCTCCCATGCCGAGGTTGCGGACAACTGCGAACTGCTGGTGCGCACCGGGGCCGACGACAGCCGCCACCGGGACATCTCGTGGCTGATCCTTCCGATGGGCACCCCGGGCGTGGAGATCCGTCCCCTGACCACCATTGCCGGTTCCACCGAGTTCGCCGAGCTCTTCCTCGACGAGGTCCGGGTCCCCGTGTCCAACCGGGTCGGCGATGAGAACGACGGCTGGCGGGTGACCATGGTGACCCTGAGCTTCGAACGGGGCACCGCCTTCGTCGGCGACCTCCTCGAAGCCATCGAGCTGCTCTCCGCCACCGTCACCCTGGCCCGCCGCACCGGCGCCTGGTCCGACCCGGGGGTGCGTCGCCAGGCCGGCCACCTCCGTGCCGAGCTCGACGCCCTCTGGGCCCTGACCAAGCGCAACGTGTCCCAGGCGGCCCGCACCGGCATCCCGGGGGTGGGTGGGACCTTCTTCAAGCTGGCCTACTCGGAGACCCGGCACAAGCTCGGCGAATTCTCCCTGTCGTTGCTCGGTCGGGCCGGACTGGCCGCAGACGACGTGGAGGGCCTCGACGGCCTCGGCACGCTGCCGGCGGAGACCATGGTCGACGACTGGCTGCGGGGCATCTCCTTGACCATCGCCGCGGGCACTTCCCAGATCCAGCGCAACATCGTCGGCGAGCGGATCCTGGGCCTCCCCAAAGAGCCCGTCGCCGGGCCGGGCAAGTAGGGACGGAGGAACACATGGACTTCGAACTGACCGAGCTCCAGAACGAACTGGCCGCCGGGGTGCGGCGCCTGTGCCAGGGCCAGTTCGCCCTCGAGCAGCTGCGCGCCTTCGAACTGGCCGACCGGGTGGTGGATCGCCAGGGATGGCAACAGTTGGGCCAGGCCGGAGTGTTCAACCTGTGCCTGGCCGAGGCGGCCGGGGGCATCGGCCTGGGACTGGCCGAGGCGGCCCTGGTCTTCGAGGAGCTGGGTCGGGCGCTGGTGCCCGGTCCCCTGGTGGCCTCCCATCTCGCCGCCGGGTTGATCGACGGGGCCGACGTCGGCACCGTGGTGGTCGGGCTGATCGAGGGTCCACGGGCCGGAGCCGGGCTACCCGTGCCTCTGTTTGTCGAGCACCTGGCCGACCTCGACGTCCTGTTGGTCCTGTCCGATGAAGGAGTGGGATCACTCGACCCGAGGTCGCTCGACGCCACCCCGCTCACCCGCCCGATGGACCCGCTCACCCCGGTGTGGACGGTTGCCTCGCTACCCGAGGCCACACCGGTGGACGGGCCCGACGTCGCCGCGTGGTGGCGCCGGGACGGTGCCGTGCTCACTGCCGCCCTGCAGGTCGGCGCGGCGGCATGGACCACCGATCTCGCCGTGGAGTATGCCAAGCAACGCCATCAGTTCGGACGGCCCATAGGAGGTTTCCAGGCGGTCAAGCACCTGTGTGCCGACATGGCGGTCCGCGCCGAGGTGGCCCGGTGCGCGGTCCACGCCGCGGCGGTGACCGTCGATCAGCCCGACGTCGGCGACGCCCTGGTTGCCGCGGCCGG
>JADGOF010000231.1 GCA_017883105.1 Acidimicrobiales bacterium | reverse complement strand
GATGTACCTTGCCGGCTTCGTGACCTGGGCCAACAGGGATTCAACCTGTGGCCAGAGGGTCTCCATGTCCACCGACAGCCTAGGGCCGGGACACCGGGTGCCCTGACCGGTCGGCCGTGGCCATCAACCGGTACCGGTGGTGGTGGTCGTCGTGGAGGGTGTGGTGGCCGGAAGGCCCACCGGGGTCAGTGACTGGAAGATCCTCTGATCAGGGGGGATGGCCGGTGCCGTCACCGGATGGGTAGCCAGGTAGCTGAAGATCTGACCCACCACCGGGGCCGCCGCGGTGACGCCGAATCCGGCCTGGTCGATCACGCACACCACGACGTATTGGGGATTGGCCGTCGGGCCGAACCCAACGAACCAAGCGGTCGGCTCCTTGCCTGGGACGGTGTCGGCAGTTCCCGTCTTGCCGGCAACGCCACCGGGGAACGTCCCCAGCCCGGCGACCCCGTGCGCCGTTCCGTTGGCACTTTGGACCACACCCACGAATCCGGTGAGCAGCGTCTGGTAGTTGGTCGGCGAAAGAGCGACGTGACCAGTGACCTGCGGGGTGAGCTTCTTCACCACCTTGCCCGACGGCGAGACGACCGCCGCAGCCACCTGGGGGGCATACCGGGTGCCGCCATTGGCAAAGGTCGAGTACGCCACCGCCTGTTCGATGGGGGTGATCGCCGTCGCCCCCTGGCCGAACGCCATCTCGATGTTGTCACCCGTGTACCAGGTGGTGTTGGGAAACCCTTTGGGACTCATGGCGTGCAGCTTGGCCCGCACCGCCTGGCTGTCCACCCGCCCCTGGACCTCGTTCGGGAGATCGATGCCGGTCAGCTGGCCCAAGCTGTACTGGGCGGCCTGGTCCTGAATCGGTGTCTGCCCGTACTTGGCGGACTGTTGATAGAACAACGCACCCAGGTTGTAGAAGAAGTCGTCACTGGATACGGTGAGCGCCGTGGAGAGATCGATATAGCCGAAGCCGCCCTCGCCGTCGCTGTTGTGCAGGAGGCAGGTGGTGCTGTTGTACTGGCACCCGGGCACCTTGAACGTGCCGGTGTCGCCAAATGTGTCGCCTGGGGTCCACAGCCCGGTGTCGAGTGCTGCGGTTGCCGTGTTGAGCTTGAAGGTCGATCCGGGGGTGTAGGTGCCGCTGATGGACCGATTGAGCAGTGGGTCGTTCGCGTTCTGGTTGTTCAACGCCGCATACTGGGACGTGCTGATGCCGCCCACCCACACATCCGGGTTGTACGTGGGAAAGGACGACATGGCGTAGATGGCCCCGCTCTGGGGGTTCATGACCACCACCGCACCGCCGGTGGCACCGGGATAGCAGCCGGACCTGTTGTTGCATTTGGGATCGAACGTGTTCCGCAGATTCACCACCTGGGAAGCCAGGGCATTGTCGGCCACCTGCTGCAGACCGATGTCGATGTTGGTAACGATGTTGTCGCCCGGGGTCGACGGGGTCGTCTTGAGGACTCCGGCCACCCGACCCCGCGAGTCAACTTCGAGCTGTTGTCGGCCCGGGGTTCCCCGTAGCTCGGACTCGTACTGTGCTTCCAACCCGTCCTTTCCGAAGTCGTCGCCGGCCTGGTACCCCTGGGATGCCACCGACTTGAGCTCCGACGCGCTGATGGTGCCGACATAGCCGAGGGTCTGGGCCGCCGGATACCCGGTCTGGGCCGGGCCGGGCAGTTCCCCTTGGACGTAGCTGCGCTGGGTGGTCTGCACCGAGGACACCCCCGGGAAGTCGTCTTGGTGCTCTCTGATGTAGAGGATCTCGGACAGCGTGGCTTGGGACAGCACCGGCACCGGCTTGTACAGGCTGTAGCGCTGATCGTTGATGGCGGCGTTCACCTGGGCCGTCGTCTCGCCGATGAGGGCGGCCAGGCGACCGATCACTTCGGGATGCTGTTGGGCGGCCAACCGGGAGAGGGTGATCTGCTCGGTCACGATATTGTTGACCAGGGGATTCCCGTACCGGTCGAGGATCAGTCCCCGGGTGGGCTCCACCGAGACGGCACGGATCTGATTGCCTTTCACCGCCTGCACTGCGGCCGGTGCCTGCAGCACCTCGAGTGCCCACAGCCGCAGTCCCAACAGGGCGAACAGCCCGGCCACCACCAGGGCGATGAGCCGCAGCCGCAGGGCGGGCCGGGACTCGCTGGTGTCCGGGGCGTCCAGCATCGCCTCCACCGAAAACCGGCTCTGGCGCATCTTCGGTTGCTTGGTCTTCGTCCTCCGGGGCGCCTTGTCCTTCTCGGGCCGGAGATAGCTCCGCGAGCCTTTGAAGGGGTGTCGAAGGGATCGGCTCACAGCGCTCCAGTATCCCAAGGCGCCCCGCGATTGGGTACGCGACCCCGGTGGGACGTCATCGTGGACCACCGGTGGCCACCACCGAGGTTGGCACCCCCTCGGTCGATGCCTCCGGCAGCGCCCACGCCACCATCCTCAGAGCGGGCAGGGCCAGGACGGCATTGACCACGGAGACCGCCACGATGATCCGGACCAGTTGGACGTGGAGCATCTGGGGCTGGCCCAGCAGCGATCCGAGCATGGCGTAGATCAACTCGTAGAGCGCGCTCCCACCCAGGGCGGCCACCGGGGGCAGCCACCACGCCGACCGGTCGAGGGCCAAGGTGGCCGCCCCTACCCCGAAGCCGATCAGGGAGCCCACCAGGGCGGAGAGCCCGAACGGCGTGGGCAGGAACAGATCCGCCACCAGTCCGGCCCAGAAACCCATCGACGCGCCCCGTCCGGGCCCACCGACGATCCCCGCCACAATCGGCAGCAGGATCATGATGTCCGGGTGGACCCCGCCGCGGCGCAGGTCCAGCATCAGCGTCTGCTGGACGGCCACGAAGGCGAGCATCACCAACCCGACCCGGGCCACGTCCCGGAGGGTCACTGGGACGGGCCCCACAGGACCACCGACACGTACCGGAGGTGGGCCAGATCGGCCGCCGGACGCAGTTCCACCGACTCCTGGGACGCCGAAGAGCCCGTCTTGGCCGACACCACGGTGGCCACGGGGATGCCGGCCGGGTAGATGGCCCCCTGCAATCCGCTGGTCACGAACTGCTCACCGGCGGTGACCGGGGTGTTGGAGGGCACCAGATCGGCGCTGAGCGGCTTGCCCGACCCTTCCCCGGTCAGCACCGCGAGCGAGCCGGGAGCGGGTCCGTACCGCACGCCCACCGCGGACTGGCCATCGGTGACCAGGCGCACCGTGGCGGTGTGGTGGCTGGCTTGGACCACCTGGCCGACCAGGCCTCCCGCCCCGACCACCGGCATGTTCAACTGCACCCCGTCGTCCCGCCCCACGCTGATGGAGATGGAGGCGGCGAAGTCGCTGGTCCCGTAGTTGGTCACCTCGGCGGGGACCGACTGCAGGTTGGGGAGGAACGGCAGGTTCAACAGGGCGCTCAGCTGCTGCATGGCCTGTTCGGCGTCGGCCTGCGATGCCCGCTCCTGTTTCAGTTGGTTGATCTCCTGCTGCAACTTCTGGTTCTGCTGGCGGACCGCGCCGTAGTGGACCGACCCGGCCAAGAAGCTGCCGATCGGTTCGATGATGTCGTTGACACCTGACTTCACGGGGGCGAAGGCGTCGGCCGACAGTGACTTCGCCCCCGACGAGATGCGGTGGAAGCCGCCGCGGGCGTCGAGGGTGATGATGGTGACCGAGGCCAGCACCAGAATGAGCAGCGTGGTGCGAGGGCGGCGGGACCGCCGCGGCATCGCCACAGGAAAACTGCCCTCCGGTCGTTCAGCGAGCCGACGAGGTGATGAGGACCTGCTTGAGGGCCTCGAACTCCTCGAGGCACTGCCCGCTGCCGATGGCGACGCAGTTGAGCGGGTCGCGGGCCACCACGATCGGCATGCCCGTCTCCTGCATGAGCCGGCTGTCGAGGCCGTGGAGGAGGGCGCCCCCGCCGGTCAGGACGATGCCCTGTTCCATGATGTCGGCGGCCAGCTCCGGCGGCGTGCGGTCGAGGGTGACCTTCACCGCATCCACGATGGCCGACACCGGCTCGTCGATGGCCTTGCGGATCTCCTGAGTGGAGATCACCACCGTCTTCGGCAGCCCGGTGACCAGGTCGCGGCCGCGGATCTCCGCATGCAGCTCCTCTTCGAGCTCGTAGGCCGAGCCCAGGGCGATCTTGATCTCCTCGGCGGTCCGCTCACCCAGCGCCAGGCTGTACTCCTTCTTCACGAAGGACACGATGGCCTCGTCCAGCTCGTCGCCGCCGATGCGGATCGACTGGCTGGTGACGATCCCACCCAGCGAGATGACCGCAACCTCGGTGGTGCCACCTCCGATGTCGACCACCATGTTGCCGGTCGGCTCGTGGACCGGGAGGCCGGCGCCGATGGCCGCGGCCATGGGCTCCTCGATGATGTACGCCTTGCGGGCACCGGCGTACTCGGCCGCCTCCATCACCGCCCGCTGCTCGACCCCGGTGATTCCCGAGGGCACGCAGATCACCATGCGCGGCTTGGCAAAGCGGCGCTGATGGACACGGTGAATGAAGTACCGCAGCATCTTCTCGCAGATCTCGAAGTCGGCGATCACCCCGTCCTTCAACGGGCGGATGGCCTGGATGTGACTCGGCGTGCGGCCGATC
>JADGOF010000230.1 GCA_017883105.1 Acidimicrobiales bacterium | reverse complement strand
GTCGGCCAACTGGTCCGAGGCCCGCAGCAGCGTGAGTGACTGCTCCGCCGTCTTCCCGAGGTCGAGGCCGGCGTCGATGACGATCCGATCGGGGGTCAGACCCGCGGCCTGCGCCCACGAGGCCCGCTCGAGCAGGTAGACCCTGATGGCATCGACCGCGTCGTCGTAGACCGGATGGGGATCGGGAATGCGGGGGCCCAACCGGATGTGGGTAGCCACCACGGTGGCGCCGGCGGCGGCGGCCACCGCCAGATAGTCGGGGTCGGCGAAGCCGCTGATGTCGTTGCCCACCACGGCGCCGGCGGCGTAGGCCTCCTTGGCCACGGTCGCCCTCCAGGTGTCGACGGACAGGGGGAGGTCGAATCGGTCGACCAGCGCTTCGATGGCCGGGATGACCCGATCGAGCTCTTCGGCCTCGCCCACGAACTCCCCCGGCCCCGCCTTGACCCCTCCAACGTCGAGCAGGTCGGCACCGTCGTTCACCAACTCCTCCGTCCGGCGCATCAAGTCGTCGAGGGCGAACGTCGCCCCCTTGTCGTAGAACGAGTCGGGGGTGCGATTGAGGATGCCCATCACGAGAGCGCGGTGGGTGATGTCGAAGGATCGTCCCCCGAGCGTCAGGTTGGTGGCGGCCACGACCGTGACGCTATCCGCCGGCGCCCCCCGTCGGCGTCGGCCCGCCTCAGAACAGGCGGGCGGCCAGGGCCTTGCGGTAGTCGGTGGTGCGCGGGTCGTCGGGGCCCAGGGTTTCGAGCAGATCCAGAAACTCCTGACGGGCCGGAGGATCGTCCCGCACTCGGTCGAGCAGGCCGTCCAACAGCTCCTCCACGTTGACCCCCTGGACGTCGACCTGCTGGGAGGCCAACCGTGCTTCGGCCAGCAAGAGCCTGATCTGCGGCGTCTCGGGGATGCGCCCGAGCAGGGAGATCGCCTCGTCCGATGCCCCGCGGGCTATCAGCATGCCGGCCAGGGCACTGATGGCTCCAGCGTGGTCGGGTTGGAGCTCCAACGCCTTCCGGAGTGGCTCTTCGGCCTCCGCCTGCACCCCCTCGGCCACCAGGACGTCAGCCTCGGATGGTGCCGGGGCCAGTTTGGCGACGAACTCGCGCACCGCGTCCTCTGGGAGGGCCCCGATGAACTGGTCCACGATCTTTCCGTCCCTGAGCGCGAAGACGGCGGGGATCGACTGCACACGGAAGCTCCCCGAGATGGCCGGGTTCTCGTCCACGTTCACCTTGGCCAGGGCCACCGCACCGTCGGTCTCCTCCACCACCTTCTCGATGATCGGCCCCAACGTCTGGCACGGTCCACACCACGGGGCCCACAGATCAACCACGACAGGGACCTCGGAGGACCGGAGCAGGATCTCCTGTTCGAACGTGGCATCGGTGACGTCAACCATGGTTTCGACCATACCCGGACACTCCCGGGGATCGGACCTCCTGCCCAGGGGGAAACAGGGGGACGGGTTCGGGATTCCCGCCTCGTGCGACCCCGGGGCGGTGGTTGGGCCCTGCTCCGGGGTGCGATCCCACCGCGGGTAGCGTCGTAGGGATGGAAGCCGTTCCTCCCACCGTGGAAAGCGATGTCGAGGGGATCAATGGGGAGGCGGTCTCCGGGTGGCTCGCGTCGAACATCGACGGGGCCACCCCGCCGTTCCACTTCGAGCTCATCGCCGGGGGCCGTTCCAACCTGACCTACCGCGTCACCGATGCCGATGACCAGTCCTATGCGCTCCGGCGCCCTCCGGTGAGCCACGTCCTGCCCACGGCCCATGACATGAAGCGCGAGCACACGGTGATCAGCGCCCTCGGCGGCACCGGGGTCCCGGTCCCCCGCACGCTGGGTCTGTGCACCGACGATGCCGTCAACGGCGCACCGTTCTATGTGATGTCCTTCGTCGAGGGCCACATCGTCCGCGACGAACGGGCCGCCGCCGAGTTGGGCGAGGCCGCCCGCACCCAGGCCGGTATCTCCCTCATCGACACCCTGGCCAAGCTTCATGCGGTCGACGTTGACGCCATTGGCCTCGGGGACTTCGCCCGCCGGGACGGCTACATCGGCCGCCAGTTGAAGCGGTGGCACAGCCAGTTCACCCAGTCCACCGTCGACGGCCGACCCGGACCGGCGGTGGTCGACCGGGTCCACGAGCTGCTCGAGGCGCGGATCCCCGAACAGCAGGCGGTGGCCATCGTCCACGGTGACTACCGGCTGGACAACACCGTCCTCGACGACGACGGCAACGTCCAGGCCATCCTGGACTGGGAGATCTGCACGTTGGGCGATCCGTTGGCCGACCTCGGGCTCCTTCTGGTCTACTGGGCCGAACCCGAAGATGGGGACCAGGCGTTGCTCGGCGTGGCTCCGACCACGCTGCCCGGGTTCGCCCGTCGCGCCGATCTCCAGGCCCACTATGCCGCGGCCTCGGGCCTCGACGTGTCGGCCATCTCCTACTACCGGGCGTTCGGCTTCTGGAAGCTGGCCTGTATTCTCCAAGGGGTCTACGTGCGTTACGCCGGCGGGGCAGCTGCCGGTGACCGTTCAGGTGTTGACCAGTTCGCGGCCCACGTGGGCCGGCTGGGAGAGCGGGCGCTGGCCGAGGTGGAGTCCCTGTGACACAGCACAACCCGTCGTCTCTCTATGCATTCGATCCCCAGTGGGGCAGCCCTCCCGCGGCCCGGCTGGACCGCCCGGTACTGGTGGTCGCCCTCGAAGGCTGGGTGGATGCCGGCATGGGGGCCTCGGCGGCCATCGCCGAACTGCTGACGTCGGCACCGACCGATGTGGTGGCCTCCTTCGATACCGAGGTGCTGATCGACCAGCGGGCCCGCCGTCCCATCGCCCGGCTGGAGGACGGGGTCACCACCGAGCTGACCTGGCCGGCGATTCGGGTGGTGGCCGGCAAGGACCGGGTCGGCGCCGACATTCTCTACCTGACCGGCCCCGAGCCCGACTTCCGGTGGCCGACCTTCATCGATGCCGTGGTCGGCCTCGTGCGCGACCTCGGCGTGCGCATCGTGGTCGGATTGGGGGCCTTCCCCGCACCGACCCCCCACACCCGACCGGTACGCCTGGCCTCGACGGTACCCCCGCAGTCCGCAGAACTGGCCGGGCGGGTCGGGACCGTGCACGGGACTCTCGAAGTGCCTGCCGGGGTGCAGGCCGCGCTCGAGGTGTCGCTCGGCAACGCCGGGGTGCCAGTGATCGGCCTGTGGGCCAGGGTCCCCCACTACGTGTCGGCCATGCCCTATCCCGAAGCCAGTGCCGCGCTGATCGAAGGCCTCTGCGCGGTGACCGGCACCGTGCTCGACTCGTCGACCCTCCGGGACGCCGGCGAAGCCTCCCGCTCACAGGTCGACGAGTTGATCGGGGCCAATCCCGACCACCTCGAGATGGTGCGCCGGTTGGAGACCGCACTCGATTCCGAAGAGGTCAATCCTTTGGGCATCGACGTTGAGGTTCCGAGCGGGGACGAGATCGCAGCCGAGCTCGAACAGTTCCTCAGAGGCGAAGGGCACTGACCGGTCGGGTGACCGGCACCGGCACTCCGCCGTTCTGTCGGTGCGTCAGGTGCTGGGCGTAGAGGGCGAGCAGCACCAGCGACGCCGCCAGCGCGCACACCACCACGACCAGCAGCACCCACGAGCTCGCCCGCTTCTTGACCGGGTTGGCCATCGTCGAAGGGCCGAGCGTTCCCGTGCCCACAGGTGACGACCGGCGTCGCCCCGATGACGACGTTGCTGGTGGTGCGTTGAAGACCGGGAGATTGGTGACGATCTGACACATCTGTTCGATGGAGGTGGCCGTGGCCAGCTCCCCCAGGCGTACCTCGTAGTCGTAAGTGCCGAGGAGCCCCCGCTCGGCCGCCCGGTCCAACAAGATGCCGTAGCACTGGCGATCCTCATCGCTCACGACGGCACCTTCCCCCTCAGCCGAATCCTCATCCGCTGAAGCATGCAGGTCGGCCTTCGGCCCGACCTCTCCTGCCAGCGCCTCGAACAGCCCGTCGAAGCCCGCCACCTCGGGAATCGGCTGGGGATTCCGTGGAGAACGTGCGTTGCCGTTCGATCCGACCAGAGGAGAGGAACTGCCATCCTGATCGCCGGTCACCCACAAATTGTGGGTCATCGGCTCGCCGAACGCAACCATCGGTGCCACCTCGGGACCACGGCTGTGGCCTCCGCCGTCGCGCTACCGTGGCCCATGCGCGTCGACGGGACCATCGGTTTTGATCCGAGTGGGGTGGTCGAATCGGCCCAACAGGCGGAGGACGTCGGTTACGACGGCATCTGGTCGGCGGAGACCTCACACGATCCGTTTCTCCCGCTGGTGCTGGCCGCGGAGCACACCGAGCGGATCGAGATCGGCACCGGCATCGCGGTGGCCTTCGCCCGTAACCCGATGAACCTGGCGGTGATGGCCAACGACCTCCAGACCATGTCCGAAGGGCGGTTCATGCTGGGACTGGGTTCGCAGATCAAACCGCACATCGAGAAGCGGTTCTCCATGCCCTGGTCGCATCCGGCGCCCCGGATGCGGGAGTTGATCCTGGCCATCCGGGCCATCTGGGCCAGCTGGGCCGACGGCAGCCGCCTGGCCTACCGGGGCGAGTTCTATCGGCACACCCTGATGAC
>JADGOF010000229.1 GCA_017883105.1 Acidimicrobiales bacterium | reverse complement strand
CCTTGATCCCGGGCGGACAGCATGACCTTGGCCCCTTCACCGGCCAGTGCTTCAGCCGTGGCCCGTCCGAGGCCACGTGAACCGGCCACCACCAGCGCCACTCTCCCCTCGATTCCCAACTCCATTCGGGTGCTCCCTACGCTTCGACGACCACCAGGCCGTGATCGACCGTGTTCAACGCCTCGGGGCTTCCGTCCTCTCCGATGACCACGATGTCCTCCAGGCGCAAACCGAAGGCACCGGACCGGTAGATTCCCGGTTCCACCGAGAATGCGTTACCCGGCTGCAGTGGGGTGCTGTTCCCCGCGACCAGATAGGGATCCTCGTGCTCCTCGATGCCGATCCCGTGGCCGGTGCGGTGGACGAAGAGATGGCCGAACCCACCCTCGTCGATGATGTCCCGGGCCACTCGGTCGACCTGCTCGGCGGTGACTCCGGACCGGGCCGACGCCACTGCAGCCTGCTGGGCCGCCTCCAATACCTGGTAGCACTCGTCGATCTGGCCGGACGGGGGACCGGTGACCACGGTGCGGGTGATGTCCGAGCAGTAGCCGACATCGCCGTCGAGTGCGAATGTCCCCCCGAAATCGCAGACCACCGTCTCACCGGTGCCGATCACCCGGCTGTCGGGCTGGTGGTGGGGACTGGCCGCGTTGGGGCCGCTTCCCACGATGGCGAAGTTCACCTGCTGATGACCTTCCGCAACCAGCAGTGCGGCCAGTTCCCCCGAGACCTCTGATTCTGTGCGGCCGACCAGTCCGATCTTCCCGGCCTGCAGTAGGGACGCCACCCGGTCGGCGGCGGCGGCGGCCATGCGCAGCGCCTGCAGCTCCCGTGGGTCCTTGACCGCCCGGATCGGAGAGGTGACGGTCGAGGCCTCCGTCCACCGGGCGTCGGACCACCGACGTTGCAGGGCCAGGACGGTGGTGGCCCAGGCCCGGTCGGACACCGCCAGATGCAGCGGTCCCCCGGCACCCGACCCGCGCCCCACTACCGCATCGACCAGGGCGATCGGATCGTCGGTGTCCGACCACGGCACCATCGTGAACAGGTCGTCGGCCTGGGCCACCCGCGGCACCTCCAACGCCGGGACTACCATGACCGGCTCTCCCTCCGCCCGGAGCACCAGCATGGTCAGGCGCTCCAGCGGCATGGCCCGGTAGCCGGTCAACCAGGGAAGGTCGGCACCGTGGGAGAGCAGCAGCGCATCCACCTCCAACTCGCGCATCCGCTCCCGCACCCGGGCGATCCGCCGGTGACGTGGTGATCGGGCCGCCTCCGACAGCACGGTCACCACGTCACGGCAATGCCGCAGCAGGGGAATTCGGAGGGGCCAGGGCAGCGACCAACGAGTCGGCCCCGATGGCCCCGGGGGTCGACGCCTCGGCGGCCTCCCGGGCGTGGTAGCTCGATCGGGTGAGTGGCGACGACTGCACGTGGGCGAATCCCATGGCCATGCCCGCCACCCGGACCGCTTCGAACTCCTCCGTAGTCCAATATCGGGCAACCGGCAGGTGGTGCGCGCTGGGACGCAGGTACTGACCGACGGTCACGATGTCCACGCCGACCGCACGCAGGTCCGACAACGTGGCCAGAACCTCCTCCTGGTGCTCGCCCATGCCGAGGATCATCCCCGACTTGGTGGTGAGCCGGGCGTCCTTGGCTCGGGCCAGGACAGCCAGGCTGCGGGCATACCCGGCGGACGGTCGCACCGCCCGCTGCAACCGGGCCACAGTTTCGATGTTGTGATTGAGGACGTCGGGTCGGGCCTCGAGGATCATCTGCAGCGAGGGCTCATCGCCCTTGCAGTCCGAGATGAGCACCTCGATAGTGGTCTGGGGTGAGGTGCGGCGGATGGAGGCGATGGTCGCGGCGAAGGCGCCTGCTCCCCCGTCGGACAGATCGTCCCGGGCCACGCAGGTGATCACCGCATGAGCCAGGCCCATCCGCTCCACCGCCTCGGCCACCCGTTGGGGCTCGCCGACATCGAGGGGAAGCGGGTGGCGGGTATCGACCTGGCAGAAGCCGCACGCTCGCGTGCAACGTGAGCCGTTGATCATGAACGTGGCCGTCCCGTCCGACCAGCACTCGTAGATGTTCGGACACCCGGCCTCTTCACACACCGTCACCAGGTCGAGGTCCCGGAGGTTGTGCTGCAGTCCCAGAAAGCTATCGGCCATGCGGGTCTTCACCCGCAACCACGGA
Organism: Acidimicrobiales bacterium; assembly: GCA_017883105.1. GTDB lineage: Bacteria > Actinomycetota > Acidimicrobiia > Acidimicrobiales > RAAP-2 > Bog-756. Next base: position 2,440 of record JADGOF010000229.1, on the reverse strand, counting down.
GGTTTCCGTTCACGGACGGCCAACCCCGCCTGCGGGTCCACGCCCGAGCGCACCAGCCGTCGTTCGAGGGCGCTTCCACTCCCGTGGTGCCGACCAAAGGGCACCGGCACCGGCCGCGCGGCATCCGTCTCCGGTTCCGGCATGGTCACGGTCCTCGCCCCGTCCGTGACCCGCTGGATCGAACCGTACCGACCCCACATGGCCTGGGCGGATGTCATCACGGCGTCGACGGCGTCGGCCATGGTCACCACGTACCCTTCGGCGGTCAATGACGTCACCGGCCGGTCGGCGATCCCACACGGCACGATGTGACCGAACATCATGAGGTCCGGTTCGACATTCAGTGCGAATCCGTGGGTGGTGCGACCGCGCGACGTCCGCACCCCAATGGCACAGATCTTCCTCGGGCTCGGTGACCCGGGGCCCTCCGTCTCGTCGAGCCCGACCCATACCCCGGGGTAGCCGGGGAGCCGACCGATGTCCGTGCGACGCATTCCCAACACCACCAGGGCGTCGATGACCACCTGTTCGACCCGGTGGACGTGCTCGGGCCCACGGTGGGGTCCGGCACCCACGGTGAGCAACGGGTAGCCGATGAGCTGCCCGGGACCGTGATAGGTGACATCGCCGCCTCGATCAACCTGGATCAGATCGGCCCCCACCGAGGCGGGATCCACCAGCACGTTGGCCGCATCGCCGTTGCGTCCGAGGGTATACACCGACGGGTGTTCCAACAACAGCAGGTAGTCGTCCTTCGACCCGGTGCTGATGGATCGCTGCAGGGCCCATGCCTCCCGGTAGGGGACACGGCCCAACCAACGGACTCTCATGGGCGGCCGGCCGGCCGTGGCGTCGAGGACAGTGCTCCGGCCCTAGAGCTCGCCGGCCCAGTTGCGGTCGTTGAGGATCTGCGAGAAGAGGGCGAGGAAACGGGCCACATAGGCCCCGTCAACGGCCCGGTGGTCGAAGTTCATGGCCACCAGGCCCACCGAATGGATGGTGATCGACTCGGAGCCGTCGGGCAACTCGACCACCACCGGCTTCCGGGACACCCCGTCGGTGGAGAGGATGGCCACCTGGGGCTGGTTGATGATTGCCCCGGTGATCAGCGTTCCGAAGGGACCGGCGTTGGTGATGGAGAAGGTCCCCCCACTGATGTCGTCGAGGCTCAGTCGCTTAGTGCGCGCCCGATCGGCCAGATCCCTGATCCTGCGGGCCATGCCCCGCAGATTGAGCTCCTCGGCACTGTGTACGACCGGGACGATGAGCCCCTCGTTGTCCAGATCGACGGCGATGCCCAGATTGACCCCGTGGTGGACGATCAGGGCGTCCTCGCCGACCGAGGAGTTCAGGTGGGGGAACTGCTCGATGGCCTCAACGGCGGCGCGGGCGGCGAACGGGAGATAGGTGAGGTTGAAGCCCTCTTCAACCCTGAACTTCTCACCGTGGGTCCGGCGCACCTGCTCCACCCGCTCGTAGTCGATCTCCTTGACCATCAAGGTGTGCGCCGAAGTGGCCTTGGAGCGGACCATGTGCTCGGCCGTCCGACGGCGGATGTTGGTGAAGGGAACCACTTCGTCTTGGGTGGCGGTGCCGCCTCTCTCGGACTCCCCGCGGGCCGGCTCCGCCGGTGGGACCGTCCGTTGGGCCGTGGCCGGCCGCCGGTCGGGAATGCTGGGAACCGGGGCGGGCTCCGCTTGGACCGCTGAGGAGATCCGCCCCTCCACGTCATTGCGGGTGATCCGTCCGCCGAGTCCGGTGCCGGTGATCGTGGTGGGATCGATCTGGTGGTCGTTGAGCAGCTTGCGCACCACCGGGGAGAGCACCAGGCCTTCGCCGGATGTCGTCCCCGTGAAGGCGGTCGGAGCCGGCGGTGACGCGGCGGGTGCCGGAGCGGGGGCGACCGGTGCCGGGGCCTCCCGGGGTTCGGGGGTCGATGCCCGGCCAACGGGCTCGTCGGGGAGAATCCCGACGGCTCGCTTCACCTTGGCGGTCATCCCTGCCCGGGGTGCGGCGCCCGACCCGTTGGCTCCGTCGTCGGCGCCCGCTTCGGCACTGATGACCGCCAAGGTGACACCCACGTCGACGGTGTCGCCCTCCTCCACCAGAATGGCGGTGAGCACCCCTTCGGCCGGAGACGGGACCTCGGAGTCGACCTTGTCGGTGGATACCTCGAAGAGCGGTTCGTCCCGGGCCACGGAGTCGCCGACCGCCTTGAACCATTTGGTGACGGTTCCCTCGGTCACTGTCTCGCCGAGCTGCGGCATGGTCACGTCAGGCAACGTGAAGCCCCCTTCCGGTCAGCGCCAACACCGTCTCGCCGAACGTCTCCGACAGCGACGGATGCGGCTGGATGAATTGGGCCACCTCGTCGGCGGTCGCCTCCCAGTTGACCGCCAGGTACCCGGCACCGAGCTGCTCGGTCACCCACGGCCCCACC
>JADGOF010000228.1 GCA_017883105.1 Acidimicrobiales bacterium | reverse complement strand
TGATCCCCCGGCCCCGCTGAAAGTCCAACAGTCCTTCGTCACGGAGGATATGCAAAGCACGAAGCACGGTGTTCTTGTTCACCCCGAGGACGGCTGCCACGTCCTTGGCAAGAGGAAGTCTCTCTCCTGGGCTTGCCTCTCCTTCGGCGATGGCCCTGCGGATCTCTGCCGCCACCTGATCGTGCAGGGCTGCAGTATCGGTTCGGTCTACCTTGACAGGGAACATGGTGCTAGTCATAGTAGTTCCACGAACTGCGAATTGCCAGGCCCGTCATGACGGTCATCGATTGTCCGCCCGAAGATCCCAAAGTCGATGAGGCTCAGCTCTTGTTCCAAGAAGCCAGGCAACGCCGCAGGCGGCGGTGGTGGTGGTTGGTCTCGGGAATCGTGGCTGTGGTGGGCCTGCTGCTCGTTGGAATCATCCTCGGAGCCGCGGTAGGGCGGGGCGGCAGGGGCCCGGTGCCACCAGCGGCCGTGCCTCCGCCGGCGAGAACGGAGACCACTTCAGGTACGGCGTTCAGCCTCCGCCCGGTGCTCTGTTACGCACCACCGCCCACGTTGGCCAGCGGCCAGATGCCCGCGACGGGGCCGTTGCCTCCCTGCACAGCATCGTCGGCGCTCACTGCAGCGAATCTGCAGGTGACCCCGGACTCCGGCGGTGTCAACGGCTACAGCGGCCACCTCAACGTTCCCGTAGACAACCGGTTCGCCGCCTATCCGTCTACGTCTCCGACCAACGACAGCCCGACCGACACGGTGTTGCTGCCGGGCAGTGGGACCGAAGGTCCGGGACGCTACGTGCTTGGTCCGGCAGGCCTGACCGCCACCGCGGTGAGATCCGCAAGGGCACAGCTGGCCAGTGGGCAGTGGGTGGTCAACATCGTGCTCACCGGCGCCGGGGCCGCCCAGTGGGACACCTTGGCCCAGAAACAGTTCCACGCCATCATCGGTATCGACCTGGACGGCAAGGTGATCTCTGCGCCCATCACCCAGCCCACCGCCTCGGCTTTCGCCTCGTTCGGTGGCCGGCTGCAGATATCCGGCAGCTTCTCAGCAGGGCAAGCCAAGGCGTTGGCTGCCCGGCTCTAGCGACCGCCCCTCAACCCCGGGTCTGTGATCTGCGCTCTCGGCAGTGACCGGTCACGTAGTTCCGCCCGGTCCCTTCAGTTCCGCCGCGCCCAGAGCAGTATTCGCTTGAATGGGTAGAGGTAGGGCGACCGGTCGCCGAGGACGGCGAGCAGACGCTCTCGGTAGAGATCGATGAATCGTTGCCACTCGGCGGTCCCGAGCGGCCCTTTGAAGCGGGTGAGCGTGGTTCCCTTTACCCACTCGACCACGTCGGCCGTCGAAGCCAGGTGGTGGGCGTAGACCTGTATCCGGACGTGCTGCTCCTCGAAGCCAAGTTCGTCGAGGAGCTCGGCATACCTCTCCGGTGCGAGCACGTTCTGCGCGACAACGTCGGGCGGTGGTTCGTCGAGCAACTCTTGGGCGAGTTCGGCCGCCACGAGGTGAGAAGGGTGGTCGGCGTTTGCCGGCACCTGCACTGCGAGTTGTCCACCACGCCGAAGAGACCTCGACCACCTGGCGAGGACGCCAGGATGGTCGGGAACCCACTGCATCGATGCATTCGCAAACACGATGTCGTACGACTCCGCATGTTCCCAAGCACCGATGTCGCCGACCTCGAATCGAATCTGGTCGCCTGCGGGTGAAGTCGCAGCGGCGATCATGGCCGGGGAACTGTCAACCCCGAGCATGGAGGCCGAACCGACAACGTCGTTGAGAGAAGCCGTCAAACGCCCATCGCCGCATCCGAGATCGACGACCTTTGGACGCTCGACCGGTTGTAGAAGCTGCGTGAGATCCCAAAACGGTTGCTCTCGTTCTGCCGCGAACCGGTTGTACTGGGCGGGGTCCCATCCGTCGAGCGATGTCATCTGCGATCCAGTATGACCGGAGATCCACCGGTCCGGACATGGCCACGTGTGCCGTGCCGCCACCTGTCGGGACTTGGGGAACACCCTTTTGGACCTCTCGGCTGAAGGCCCTGATCGGCACGGCCGGCTGGGTGCCTCAAGGATTTGCCGCGTGGTTGTCGGAGCGTCCGGTTCATGAGGAGCGGGGCGACTCCTCATGAACCGGACGCTCAATCCGCCAATGGTTCCAGGGCCAGACCCCGTCGATTTCGACCTCCAACGAGAAGCTGAGCACGATCCGGATGACCACGATCATCCCCAGCACCGCCACACTCTCGATCGTCGGGTCGACGATGATGGTCCGGACGATGTCACCGACGATGAGCACCTCCAGCCCGAGGAGGATCGCCTGGCCGAGTCGTTGGCGAAGCTGGCGGTAGGCGTCGTGTCGAGTGCCTCGCCCCACCACCGAAACCGCGTAGTCGACGAGCGCCCATAAGCCTCCAACGATCATAATCGCCGCGCCAATCGCTTCGACCACTCTAACGACATCGGAGATGAGCTGGTCGTACGTCACCGAGCCCACAATGCCACGTTGTTGGTGACTCCGCGACAGCTTGCACTGCCAACGAGCGGTGACGTCCTCACCACTGTTCTCGATCGGCCCGGCCTCCGATTGACCGACCGGGGGAGAGCCTCATCCTCCCGACACGAGCACGTCGCCGCCTTCGGGTGGCGTCGGGTCGTCCACGGTGTCGAGCCAGCCGCTGGGGAGATGGACCGGTCGCGGTCCGTTGGTGTGACCACGGGCCATCCGCATCGCTTCCCTGGGGAAGGAAAGAGTCGGGTCGAGTTGATCCAGTAGGGCGTGGAGTTCGGCCAACGTGGATGCCTGGGCCAACGAGCGACGGATGGCCGACCCGACCGGAAATCCGGTCAGGTACCAGCCGCTGTGTTTGCGAAACTGACGGACCCCGAGATCCTGACCGAAGGCCTGGCAGAGGAGCTCGGCATGGGTGATCATCATCCCGGTGATCTCGCCGAGTGACGGGGGCGTCTGGACGGGCCGCCCGTTGAAGGCATCGGCCAGGTCGCGGAAGAGCCAGGGGCGGCCCAGGCAGCCGCGTCCCACCACGACCCCGTCACAGCCGGTCGCAGCCAGCATGGCCAGGGCGTCGGCTGCCTCCCACAGGTCACCGTTGCCGAGCACCGGGATCGAGGTCACCGCGGCCTTGAGCTCGGCGATGGCCGCCCAGCGAGCCGAGCCGGAGTAGAGCTGTTCGGCGGTGCGGGCGTGCAAGGTGAGGGCGGCAACCCCTACGTCCTCGGCGATCCGGCCGGATTCGATGAAGGTGGCGTGGGCATCGTCGACCCCGATCCGGAGTTTGACGGTCACCGGCACCGTGCCGGCCGCTCCCACCGCGGCACCCACGATGGAACGGAACAGGGCCCGGTGGACGGGCAGGGCGGCGCCGGCTCCCTGTCGGGTGACCTTGGCCGCCGGGCAGCCGAAGTTGAGGTCGATGTGATCCACGCCGATCTCTGTGACAAGGCGCCGGACCGCGGTCCCCATTACCTCGGGGTCGACGCTGCACAGCTGGACGCTGCGGACTGGCTCGTCGTCACCGAAGGCGGCCATGCCCAGTGTCTTGGCGTTGCCCTCGACCAGCGCCCGGGCGGTGATCATCTCGCTGACATAGAGGCCGGCGCCGTAGGTGCGGCACAGGCGGCGAAAGGCGATGTTGGTGACCCCGGCCATCGGGGCCAGGACCACCGGAGGGTCGACGGCGATGGTGCCCAGCTTGAGCGCGGTCATCGGATCCCGTGGGCCCACAGGTCGGTGATGGCGATGTCCAACCGGAGCAGTAGTTGGCGGAACAGCGGCAGGGACAGGCCGATGACATTGCCCGGATCTCCGTTGATCCCGTCGATGAACGGAGCGGACCGACCATCGAGGGTGAAGGCGCCGGCCACGCCCATGGCCTCCCCGGTGGCCAGGTACGCCTCGAGCTCGGCATCGGTGGTCATCCCGAAGCGGACCAGGGTCCGGGCCACTGCGGAGGCCTGTCGGCCGGTCGACTCGTCGATCACGCAGTGTCCGGTGAACAGGGTTCCGGTCCGACCCCGCATGGACCGGAGCCACGACCGGGCCTGATCCTCCGTCGTCGGTTTTCCGTGCACGCATCCCTCGAACTCGAGCATCGAGTCGCACCCCACCACCACCGCCGCCCCGGACGGGTCGGCCGTGGCTGCGGCCTTGCGTTCGGCCAGCACGGTGACCGCAACCGCGGTGTCGCCGATATCGACGTCATCCTCGGCCACGCCGCTCACCACCACCTTGGGGTCGAATCCGGCGTCCCTCAGCAGGCGGAGCCGTGCCGAGGACCCGGAGGCAAGGATCAGCGTGCGTTCGGCCATTCCCAAAGCGTAGGGGCCAATGCAGGGGAGGGGTTCCGTCTCACGGGCTGCGTCCCCGCTGCCCGATGCCGGTGGTGCGTCGACCGTCTCCAAGTGCGCGATCCTGGTGCCATGACTGATACGGGCATCTCACTGGCGCCGAACCAGGTCGACCCGGAACTCGACGGCGATCACGAGCGGATGTCCCATATCGTGCTCGAGGGCTTCAAGCCGGAGAAGGGCGACTTCATCTCGGCCGGCCCTTCGGTGGTGGAGGGGATGGTCAACGGCACGGCGGTCAAGGCGCTGTGCGGGAAGATCTGGGTGCCGGGGAGG
>JADGOF010000227.1 GCA_017883105.1 Acidimicrobiales bacterium | reverse complement strand
CAGGGAGATCCCCGCCACGTGCTGCGCCGGACCCTCGACCGGGCCCACGACCGCGGCTTCACCTTCTATGCGGCCCCGGAGATCGAGTACTTCTACTTCGCCGACGCCGACCCGTCCCACGCCCCGGTGGCTCTGGACACCGGGTCCTACTTCGAGTTGACCGTGGCCGACCGGGCCAGCGACATCCGTCAGCGGACCGTGTTGACCCTGGAGGAGATGGGCATCCCGGTGGAGCACGCCCAGCACGAGGATGCGCCCAGCCAACACGAGATTGACCTGCGGTACACCGACGCCATGACCATGGCCGACACGGTCATGACCGTGCGGCTGGTGGTCAAGGAGATGGCCCGCCAACAGGGGGTCATCGCCAGCTTCATGCCCAAGCCCACGGCCGGGGTCCAGGGCTCGGGGATGCACACCCACATGTCGCTCTTCCGGGATGACGCCAACGCGTTCGTGGACCGCGAACGCGAGGGCGGGCTGTCCGAGGTGGCCGAGGGGTTCATCGCCGGCCTGCTCCGGCACGCCGGCGAGATCACCGCGGTGACCAACCAGTGGGTCAACTCCTACAAGCGCCTTGTCCCCGGTCACGAGGCCCCGACCCACGTGTCGTGGGCCCACAACAATCGCTCCGCCCTGGTGAGGGTGCCGGTCATCAAGCCGGGCAAGTACGAATCCACCCGCATCGAGTACCGGTCGCCGGACAGCGCCTGCAATCCCTATCTGGCCTTCGCGGTGCTGTTGGCCGCCGGGCTGCAGGGCATCGAGCAGCGCTACGAGCTGCCACCCGAGGCTGACGCCAACCTGTTCGATCTCAGTCCTGAGGAGCTCGGGGCCAAGGGGATGCTCCACCTCCCGGGCAGCCTCAATGAGGCTCTCAGCCTGATGGAGTCCTCCGAACTGTTGGCCACCACCCTGGGCGACCACGTCTTCGAATGGTTCATTCGGAACAAGCAGGCCGAATGGGCGGAGTACAAGTCCCACGTCACCCAATTCGAGCTCGACCGCTACCTGCCGCTGCTGTAATAGAGCGACCGGACCTCGCCCGAACGACGAAAGGAAGGGGAAAGACCGCCATGGAACCATTGCTGTGCTTCCCCGCCGCGCCGCCCTCTGCGGTGACCGCCGTCCTCGATCGGGCCGGCTATCCCTGGCGCGGCATCGACCGGCCGGAGGCAGCCGAGTCCGAGGAGCCCGAAGACGGGTGGTCGGGTGCGGTGATCTGCAGTGGCGAAGACCCCATCGGCGCGTTCCTCCTCTGTCGTCACCTTCGCAAACGGGACGTCCCCCTGGCCCCGGTGATGGTGGTGATCCCCCTCGATCGGCTGGGAGAGCTCGAACTGCGCGAGGACCTGTTCGACGACCTCTGCCTGGAGCCGATCAACGCCGATGAGCTCAGTGCGCGTCTGGCCCACCTGTTCTGGCGGACCGGACGCGGTCTGCGTCCGGACCTCCTCGAGCACGGACCGTTGGTGCTCAATCTCGAGACCTACCAGGCGGCGGTGGCCGGCAGGGTCCTGGACCTCACCTACATGGAGTACGAGCTCCTCCGATTCCTGGCCGCTCGACCCGGCAAGGTATTCACCCGCGAGACGTTGCTCAGCCGGGTGTGGGGCTACGAGTACTACGGCGGCGCCCGCACCGTCGACGTCCACGTCCGACGGCTCCGCGCCAAGTTGGGCGAGGAGCACGCCCACCTGATCCAGACGGTGCGGTCGGTCGGTTACCGGTTCGGGCAGACCAGCTGGACGCCGTAGCTCCCGGTCACTCCGGCGGCAGCGGGGCCCGATATGCCCACAGGTCCACCTCGACCAACGCACCCATGGGCAGGGCGGCTACAGCCACCATCGAGCGGGCCGGCCGGTGGTCGCCGAAGAAGGTGACGTAGGCCTGGTTGACCGAGGCGAAGTCGTCCATGTCGGTGACGAACACGGTGGTCTTGACCACGTCCTCGGGGGTGGCCCCCTGGCCCCGCAGGAGACGGTCGGCATTGGCCAGGGCCTGGGAGATCTGGGCGGGAGCACCCCCTTCGACCAGGGCGGGCGGGGCGTCCCTGGCACCGTCGGAATGGATGCCGAGCTGGCCCGAGCAGATCAGCCAGGGGCCGGCCTTGACGATGGGGGTGTAGGGACCGATCGGCGCACTCATCGAACACTCCTTGCTGGCGTTTGGGCCCGCTGGGCCGGCGGCCAGCCTAGGAGAGGTCGCCAGACCCGGCGGCGACGGGTCAGCGGCGTCCGGCCCCGCCCCGGTCGGTGGGCCACGACGGTGGCAGACCCTCAGCCAACCACCGGGCCGCGGCCACGGCGGCGAACACCGCATCGGATCCGTTGACCGCGCCTCGGTCTCCCGACGACTCGAAGGCCACCGATACCCGGGGCATGGCCCGGGCCTGCAGGATGCCGAACGAACGGACGGTCAGGTCGTGCACCTCCCCACCGGCATCGACAGCGATACCTTCGGACCGCACCCAGCTGAGCGCCTGATGGGTGGCCCCGATGCAGTAGGAGCGCAGGACCACCTCGTCGATGACCGGGCCGGCATCGACCACCACATCGACACGGTCGTCGGACACACAGGTCGCCACGGCCCGGCCACCGCCGGGGGAGACGACTTCGACGGGCACGCCGAAGCGCGCCTGCATCCCGAGCTCCCCGGCCGCACGGACGCCGGCAGCCAGCACCGCGGCCTCGGCCCAGACGGCGGCCCGCAGATCCTGGGCCGTCGGTGGCCCGCTCACCGCAACCGGCTCGAGCACCAGTCCGGGTGCCACCGACGACACCTGATCCACCACCGATGACCAGTGGTCACCGGTCATGCCCTCTCCGCTGACACCGACCCGCAACACCCCTGTCCCCCCTGCGTCGATCCCTCCAGCCACCGGTGGCCGCTTGGGCCCGAGCCGCACCACATCCTCACGGGACCAGAGGACCCGGACGCAGCGGCCGTACCGGTCGGCCAACCGGCGGGCGTCGGCAGCCACCGGCGAGCGCCGCTTGCCTCCGAAGGCCCCACCGTTCCCGTAGGGGGAGGCCGGCTCACCGCCGGGTGCGCACCACGACGCATCCGGTTCGAGATAGGCCGGCTCGACCCAGGTGGTCTGCAGTGTGAGGGCCCACTCGCCGGGCGGGAGGGCCACTGGGCTACCGAGCGCCACGGTGGTGCTGCGTCCCTGCACCTTGCCGGCCTCTCTCCGTGCCTCCTGCACCGACTCACCCACGGCGTAGCCCCCCTCGCCGTCCGACACTGCGACCAGGGCGCCGGGAGGGCAGGTGTCGTCGGCGAAGCCCGCCCGGCCGAGCACCACGGCCGGGCCCACCCGTTGGGGGGCACCGCCTTCAATCGCCGCCCGGGTCGAGGCGGCGTCGAGATCACGCACCCGGTTGGGCGGGGACTGACCGGTTGGTGACCCCTCGAAGACCCGGTTCGCCGCCTCCTCGATGGTCTGCCAACCGGTGCACCGGCACAGGTGGGCTACCAGGGCCTGGGGAACTTTGGCCGACGCAGCCGCCGCGGCGGGCGACCCCGGCGCACACAGAGAGGGACCGGGGGTCAACGCGGCCAGTCGCATCAGGATCCCGGGGGTGCAGAAGCCGCACTGGCTGCCACCGGTGGCCACCATGGCGTCGGCCCACCGGCCCCGTTCGGCATCGGGAAGGCCGTCGAGCGTGGTGACCTGGCGGCCCTGCAGTCGACGAACCGGTGTGACGCACGCCACACGGGGAGCGCCGTCCACCCATACCGTGCAGCAGCCACACTGCCCCTGGGGGCTGCAGCCGTCCTTCACGGAACGGATACCCAGACGGTCTCTCAGGACGTCCAGAAGCGACGAACCGTCGTCGGGTACCTCGACATCGGCGCCGTCGACGCGAAGGTGGATCAGCTGAAGGAGGAGCCGCAGCCGCAGGTGCGGGAGGCGTTGGGGTTCGTCACATGGAACCCGGCACCCTGCAGACCGTCGCTGAAGTCGAGGGTGGAGCCCTTCAACAGGTCGGCACTGGTGGCGTCGACCACGACCTTGACGGAACCGAACTCGCGCACCACATCGTCCTCGACCACATCGGCATCGAAGAACATCTCGTAGCTGAAGCCCGAGCACCCGCCAGGTCGCACGGCAACTCGGAGGGCCAGGCCGTCGACGTCCTCTTGTGCCAGGAGCTCGGCAACCTTGACGGCGGCCACATCGGTCAACGTGACCGGATTCGGCTTCTTCCCGATGCTGACAGTCTGCATGGTGGAGCTCATCGGTGTTCCTCCTGCGTCACAAGACGGTTGGGCGAGTGATGGTCGGCCGGTTACTGGCACACGGCCAGGCCGGACGGCTGTTCCACAGCGTACCTGCGCCCCGGGCACGGCGATACACCGCAACGGGTGCTCCCGCCGTCCTGCCCGGTAGAATTCCCGAGGTGACCAGGTCTGACACTTCCGGGCTCGACGCGGGTCCGCCGTCCGAGGACCGGGTCCGGGCGGCGCTGCGGGGTGTGGTCGACCCCGAATTGGGGGCGGACATCGTCGAGTTGGGCATGGTGGGCCGGGTGCGGATCACCGACCCCGGCGAGGTGGACGTGGAGGTCGCCCTCACCATCGCCGGCTGTCCCCTCCGCGCCCAGATCCAAAACGACGTGAAGACCCACGTGGGCGCGCTGGACGG
>JADGOF010000226.1 GCA_017883105.1 Acidimicrobiales bacterium | reverse complement strand
AGAAGGGGGCCTGAGCAATGGCCGACCTGGTACGCGAGATCGTTGTCGAGGCAAGCCCGGCCACCATCTTCGGATTCCTCACCGATCCCGTGAAGCACCTCGAGTGGCTCGGGACCAAGGCTGACCTCGACCCAGTACCCGGTGGCATCTACCGGGTCCTGGTCGGTGGCGTGCATCCTTCCGTGGGTGAGTTCATCGAAGTGGTGCCCGATCGGCGGGTGGTGTTCACCTTCGGCTGGGATGAGCCCGGCCATCCGATTCCTGCCGGATCGACGACGGTCGAGTTCACCCTCACCCCCGAAGGCGACAAGACGCGCGTCCGGCTCGTCCACAGTGGCCTCCCAGCTGACGCCGTTTCCGATCACACCGGCGGGTGGGATCACTACCTCGGTCGGCTCGACACCGTGGCGACCGGTGGTGTCGCCGGACCCGACCTGGCCCCTCCGTCCACGTAGGTACCCCTTTGAGCAAACCGGAGCGGTCTTCCCCTTCCGATGAAAGGCAAGCATGGCAGGCAACGACGAGACGTGGCAGTTGATTCACTCCGAACGGGCCGCCCTGGTCGACACGCTCGACACGCTGTCCGAGGATCAGTGGGCAACTCCGTCACTTTGCGACGGGTGGACCGTGAAGATCGCTGCGGCCCACATCCTGGCAGGAGCCGAACAGACGGGACCCGGGTTCTTCACAGGGATGGTCACCAGCGGGTTTCGATTCAACGCGATGATGGATCGAGACGCCCGCAGGATCGGAACCCTGGAACACCGGGAGATCGTCGCACGGCTGCGAAAGCGGACGACAACGACCAACCATCCGCCCGCACCGGTCAAGGCGATGCTCGGTGAAGTGGTCGTTCATGGAGCCGACATCTGCCAGCCGCTCGGACTCCCGACGCAGTCGGCCATCGAGGCCACCGTCGCGTGCCTCGACATGTACAAGAACGCCACATTCCCCGTGGGCGGGAAGAAGCAGGTCGCAGGCGTGCGGATGATCGCCACCGACACCGACTGGTCATACGGGGTTGGACCCGAAGTCTCCGGCCCCGCAGCATCGCTCCTGTTGGTGATGACCGGACGCGACGCCGGCTTGGAATCGGTCAGCGGAGAGGGCGTAGCCCTGTTGCAAACCCGCATGTCCGGCCCCCATGGATCCCAGGGGCGCGACCGGTAACTACTGCCCAGCTGGCGCCGAACTGATGTCGGGATGCCATCCGCGATCTCCGTCGGCTTGCATGCTCTTGAACCAGGACCGTGGCGCGCAGATCGCACGGCGGAATCTGAACGATCCGAGGGTGACGACAGAGAAGGATCATGTACATGGTCGATGTTCTGCGCCCTCTCCCTGCCTCCGAGCCGGGGCCCTCAGAGAACGCAGATGTTGGCGATCGCGGGACGAGACAACACCCGGACCCTTTCTCGGCCATCGTCATCTAGTGGTAAGCATCGGTTTTAGCTTGCCAGTTGTGTGAGGGCGATCCGTCCCCGGCGCACTTTCGCAAGGATGGCCTCGGCAGTGGCGGTCCATACGAACGGTTTGGGATTGGCGTTGGTGGCGTTCATGTAGGCCTCGATGGCGGCGATGAGATCTGGGACAGAGGGGAACACGCCGCGACGGATTGCCTTGTCCGTGATGTCGCGAAACCATCGCTCGACAAGATTCAGCCAGGAACTGGATGTGGGCGTGAAGTGCAAGTGGAACCGGGGATGCTTGGCCAGCCACTTGGCCACGTCTGGGTGCTTGTGAGTGGCGTAGTTGTCGAGAATCATGTGTACGGTGAGCTCTTTGGGTACCTCCCGATCAACGCGCCGCAGGAACTTGAGAAACTCATCATGTCGATGTCTCGGCAGGCACTCACCAATGACAGTCCCGCTGAGCACGTTGAGGGCCGCGAAAAGGGTGGTTGTGCCGTTGCGCTTGTAATCGTGCGTCATGGTGCCGGCGCGTCCCTGCTTCATCGGGAGCGAGGGCTGAGTGCGATCCAAAGCTTGTACCGACGACTTCTCGTCCATGCACAGTACGACGGCCTTGTCTGGTGGGTTGAGATAGAGCCCGACCACGTCGATGAGTTTCTCATCGAACTTTGGGTCATTCGAGAGCTTGAACGTGCGCGTACGGTGAGGCTTGAGGCCGCGTGACGACCAGATCCGTTGCACGCTCGCGGGACTCACCTCGGCCGCTTTTGCCATGGTTCGGCAGCTCCAGTGGGTGTGCGCCTCCGGGCGGCCGTGCTGAGTGAGCCGAACAATCTCTTCGATCTTCTCAGCGGGGATCACCGGCTTGCGACCGCGACCGGCAGCGACCTTGCCAAAGTCGCGCAGACCTTCAGATTCGAAGCGGCTTCGCCACTCCCGAATCGTGGGGAGCGACACATTCACCTGCGCCGCAATGTGGGAGTTGGCCATGCCGTCTGCTGCGAGTAGCAGTGCTTGCGACCGGGTAACCAGCCGATGTGGAGCCGTCTGCGAACGGGCGATGGATTGCAGCATCTTGCGGTGCGCGTCGGTCATTGCGAGCGGGGCGGCCGGATTATTCATGGGATCATTATCCCATAAGCCGAATGCTATTTGCGAGACACTACACTAGCCTGGGCCACCTCGACGGGGTGTCCACGAAACAGCGGTTTCCCCCGGCTGCGGCAAGGAGTCGACGTCATGGAGTGGAAGCTCGAACTGGTGGTGGTACCCGTCTCGGACGTGGACCGTGCCAAGGCGTTCTACCTCGAGCAGGTCGGTTTCAACCTGCTCATCGACTACCGCGCCGGCGACGACTTCCGCGTCGTGCAACTCACACCTCCGGGCTCGGCGTGTTCGATCGCCCTCATGAAGAACCTGGAGGCACCGGGCTCCCTCCAGGGGCTGCACCTGGTCGTCTCCGACATCGACGCTGCACATGGAGAGCTCGCGGCACGAGGGGTGGTCGTGAGCGAGATCTTCCACTTCGAATCGGGCCAACAGGTACCGGGGCCCGACCCCGAACGCAGTGACTACGGCTCGTTCCTCTCGTTCAGTGACCTCGACGGGAACGGGTGGCTGGTCCAGGAGGTCGGGCGGACAGGCCCCGTTGCCTGACGGGACCCTCGGTGCCGGCACCGGGCGGGTGTCAGGTATCCGTCGCTGCCCGAAAGGGGGAGACTGAAATGGTGACCGCCCGAGTACTCATTCCCGTCCCCGACCACGACTTCGATGTCACCGAGGTGTCCGTGCCCTGGCGGGTGCTCACCGATGCCGGTCATGAGACGATCTTCGCCACCCAACGCGGCGGCACGGCTCCCGAGGCGGACCCCCGGCTCCTCGACGGAGTCCTCTTCGGCCGGCTCGGAGCGGAGGACGAGCCGAAGGAGTTCTACCGACAGCTCACCCGGACCCGCTCCTTTCAGGAGCCCTTGTCCTGGTCCGCGCTGGACCCTTCGGACTTCGACGCGCTCCTCCTGCCTGGCGGGCATGCGCCAGAGATGCGTCAGTACCTCGGGTCCACGGTGCTCCAGGACAAGGTCGCCGAGTTCTGGACCCTGGACCGACCGGTGGGGGCCATCTGTCACGGAGTGCTGGTTCTGGCCCGCACCCGTGACCCCCGGACCAGGCACAGCGTCATCGCCGGCCGCCACACCACCTGCCTGCCAAAATACATGGAGCGGGGGGCCTACTACCTCACCGCCTGGCGTCTCGGCCGCTACTACCGCACCTACCCGGCCTATGTGGAAAACGAGGTGACGTCCGTCCTACGCGATCCCGCCCAGTTCGAGCGGGGCCCCCGCACGCAGCACCGGGGCAGCTCCACCGACCACCGCCATGCGTTCGTGGTCCAAGACGGGAAGTACCTCTCCGCACGCTGGCCGGGAGATGCCTACCTGTTCGCCGAGCGGTTCCTCCGCCTGATCGAACATCCGTAGCCCGCCTCGACTTTGCGGATGGTCGAGGACCCCTCCCTCTGCGACCGCCTCCGCGGTGTCCTCACCTCACTCGCCGGGTATTCCCGTGGTCCCTGGACGCCGGACTGACCCCTGGCCCAAGACGGTCGCTCGGTTGTGCCGGAGTCGCCCCCACGGTGGATCACGGTGGACAACGGTGCAGGCAGCACCACCCCACCCCGCAACCGCTCCTACGATTGAGTCGTGGTGAGCAGACTGCAAGGTGAACAACCGCCGACAACGCGGCGCTGTGTCCCCCATCGACCCACAGGCACGCCCCGGCATTCCACGCGGTCGCAAAGGTGAGCTCCTCGAGTCGCTGGATGCCCTTCACTCTCCGTCGGGAACGTTCCGGTGAGGTAGGAGAGCCCCGCTGGCCGATGGCGGTGGCGGTGCTGGCCACCGGAGGACTTCGGGGCCGCACTCCCCCCTCAGCTCAGGGCCGGAGACTCCCGCTGGCTCTATCTGGTGGTCATCGGCGCGCTGCTCGCCGTCCTCATCATCGGCGACCCGGGCCGCATCGACCGGCAGGCCCGGTGGTTGCGCATGATGACCGGGGCGTTGATCGCCCTGATCTCCGTGGTCAATGCCACTGCGGCGATCAAGCTGGTGATCAGCATCCTGGGCACGGTTCCTTTCACCAACGACGCCCAGGAGCTCCTCGTGACCGGTGGAGCCATCTGGCTGACCAACGTGATCGCCTTCGGCCTCTGGTACTGGGACGTCGACCGCGGCGGGGCTGCAGCCCGGGCC
>JADGOF010000013.1 GCA_017883105.1 Acidimicrobiales bacterium | reverse complement strand
GGCGGGTGCCCGTAGAATGGCCTTCGTGGACAGGGGAGATCTCGATCGCATCTTGGAACTCTTGGCCGAGCTCGATGGTTCGGACCTGCACATCAAGGCAGGAGCTCCACCGCGCCTTCGGGTCGCAGGAGCGCTCAGGACCCTTGATGACGAGCCGGCCTTCACCGCTGGCGAAACCGAGGAGATCGCCAAATCGATCATGTCACCGCCGGTTCTCGAGACGTTCAACGCGCGTCACGAGGTCGACTTTGCCTACAGCGTTCCTGGTACCGGACGATTTCGGGTCAACGCCTACTACCAACGGTCATCGGTGGCCCTGGCCATGCGTCGGGTTCGACCAAGCCCTGCCACCGTTGAGGAACTCGGTCTGCCCGAAGTGGTGACCACCATGGCCGATGAGATGCGAGGCCTGGTGCTTGTCACCGGCCCGACCGGCTCAGGGAAGACAACCACCCTGGCCGCCATGATCGATCACATCAATCACACCAGATCGTGCCATGTAGTCACGATCGAAGATCCCGTCGAATACCTGCACACCGACGATTTGGCTGCGATCGACCAACGCGAGGTCGGATTCGACACGGATTCATTCTCGTCAGCCATGCGGGTGGTCCTGCGGCAGGACCCCGACGTCATCCTGGTCGGTGAGATGCGCGACATGGAGACGGTGTCGGCGGCATTGACGGCGGCAGAAACTGGCCACCTGGTCTTTTCGACACTGCACACCATTAACTCGACCGAGACCATCAACCGGATCGTCGACTTCTTCCCACCTCATCAACAGACCCAGGTGCGTGTCAGTCTGGCCGGCTCGCTCAAGGGCATCATCTGTCAGCGTTTGATCCCCGCTGCAGACGGGAAGAGCCGGGTACCAGCTCTGGAACTACTGGTGGTCAACGGCCGAATCCAACAAGCCATCGTCGACCCCTTGCTCACCTCCGACATTGGAGGCATCGTGGCTGAAGGCGAATACTACGGAATGCTCACATTCGACCAGTCGCTTGTCGAGCTCATCAGGACTGGCACCATCGACTTGGCCGAAGCAATGGCCACAGCCACCAATCCTCACGATCTCCGGGTGATGTTGGAGCGCAAGGGCATCATGAAGACCGGCCAATTCGCGGAGGCGGATTTCACCTGAGTATCGCTGCTGGTCATCCACGGCTTCGATGCCTGTGGCCGGTCCTGTGAAGTTGGCCTCTCACCGGGTGTTCACTGCCGACATTTGCTGATCCTCGTTCCTTGCTCACGCGCCCTGAATTGCGTCATGAACACGGGACCTCAAGGTGATGCCCGTTCGATCCGATACTCCTTCAGACACTCTGGTGCTGTATCAAACCGGCGCCAAAGGCACCATTGATCATTGATGACATTCATAGAAGGACCGGAGAATCGCCGTGAACATCGTGTCGACGAGCATGCAGTGCTCTCTACCAAGCCGAGCTTGGAACATACGGCAGGGAATGACCGCTCGGACATCGTGGTGTCCAGTCACCGACAAACTTGATGCCGGGGGAGCGTTCGCATGGCACATTTGACCGTTGGTCTCGACATCGGCACCAGCGCGGTGCGCGCTGCCGAGCTGGACATCTCTCATGGAAGGCCGGTCTTGCTGACCTACGGACAGGTGGGCCTGCCACCTGGTTCGCTCGTTGATGGCGAAATCCGTGATCCGTCGGCGGTCACCGAGGCCGTCCTCAAACTTTGGAAGAACGGACAGTTCTCCAGCTCGTCGGTGATCGTCGGGATCGCCGGCCTGCGGGCCATCACCCGCGAGATCGACCTGCCGTTTGTCCCGGACAACGAAGTCGACAGCGCTGTGCGCTTCCAGTCGGAAGAGGTCATTCCGTTCCCTCCCGATCAGACAATCCTCTCGTCGCAGGTTCTGGCCGACTACACCTCGCCCGAAGGCGACAAGATGCGCAGGGTCTTGGTCGCAGCCGCTCACGTCGACCTGGTGAACGGCGTGATCGAAGCCACCGAGAAGGCCGGTCTGACCGTCGAAGGCGTGGACCTCATCTCGTCGGCCTTGGTGCGGGCCATTGGCGGTCAAGACGACTCCGAGCAGCCCGAGGCGATCGTTTCCATTGGAGCCGGGCTCACCGTGGTGGTGGTCCATCAGCAGGGACGCCCCCAGTTCGTCCGCACCATCGGATCCGGTGGCAACGCCACGACAGCGGCCGTCTCCGGCGCGCTCGACCTGCCCATCTCCGATGCCGAGGCCGTGAAACGACGGATCGGCGAACCGGTTCCTCAGATGCAGACTGCCGAACGCGCAGCACAGGCAAGCATGAACGAGCTGGTCGGCGAGATCCGGAACTCGATCCAGTACTTCGCCTCGCTCCCCGGCCGGCTGCCGGTCTCGCGGGTGCTGGTGACCGGTGGCGGTTCGGACCTCCATGGCATGGTGGCGATGCTCGAGGCTCAGACCCATCTGCCCGTCATGACCGTCTCTGCTCTCGCCCGGGTGGACACTTCGAAGCTGGACCTCACCGAGGAGCAGGCGAACGAGGTAGGGCCCGTACTGGCCACGCCGATCGGATTGGCCCTGCCCGAGCCCGACAAAGCTGTCAAGAAGTTCAATCTGCTTCCGCCGGAGGTTGCCAACCGCGCTCGTATGAAGCGAATCCAGGAACGCACCATGGTGGCCTGTGCCGCGGTGCTCATCCTTCTCCTCGGATTCGGGGCGTGGAAGTTCTACCAGGTGCAAAACGCGCAGAACTCCGTCGATGCGATGCAGTCGAACATCGACGTCCTGAACTCCCAGGTGCCAAAATACGACCTGGTGGTGGCGGCCAACAACGCCTATACGGCGGGACTCAGTCGTCGAGCAACAGTATTGGACTCCTCCGTGGACTGGCCCCTCACCCTCAACGGTCTCATTTCCATCACACCAGGTAAGGCCCAGGTCATCACATTCGATGGTGCGGCATCGACGCCGGTGGCCAGCTCAGGTGCTTCAACAACCAGCGGCTCATCGGGCTCTGCGACGCCGACCACCACGAGCAGATCGAGTTCGACGACCTCGGCGGCGATCGGCACCGTCCAGCTTGGCGTAACCGGGCCGGGGCCGAGCCTCTCCATCTCCGAAGCGTGGATCAACGCCATCGCCCTATCGCCACTCTTCGCCAATCCATTGCAGGGAGCAACGGTGGTCAACACCGATACCACCATCTCGTTCCCCTTCACTATCTCCATCACTCCGAATGCCAGCCTCGACAAGAATGCGAGCCTGAAGTGAACACCGTTCGTGAATACCGCATGCCCTTGCTGATCGCGGCGGGAGCCCTGGTTGTGGCCCTGCTGTTGTGGGCGATCCTCATCTCACCCCAGAACTCGAAGCTCACCAGTCTTCAGGCCAAGGAGACCACGCTTCAGACACAACAAGTCACGCTCCGGGCCAAGCTCGCTGCGCTCAAGTCGGAGAAACAGAAGCTGTCGGGTAGTTGCGCCGACCTGCAGAAGATCGCCACGCAGATTCCGAGCGTGCAGAACCCAACCGACATCGATGCCGAAGAGTCGTCGTTCGAGAGCCAGTTCAATGGGCTCACCGCGGCCTCCGGTGTCGCGCTCACCCAGTTCAGTGGATTCGCGCCCGCAACCGGCACGGCTGGGACGTCAGCGGCTGGCAGCGCTGCTGCTTCAGGGACGCCGGGTGGCGTCACCGCGGTACCCACCACCTTGGCGGTCACCGGCAACTATGGCCAGATGATGGCGTTCGTCAATGGCCTGGACAGTTTCCCCCGGTTGTTCGTGATCCAGAACTTCGTCCTGACCTATGGGACTGCGGCCACGACAAGTCCAGCCGGCGGCGCTCCTGCGGCATCCAGTTCGTCGGGAGGGGCATCCGCTCCGGCCGCCGGTGCTTCACCCCTCTGGGTCGGCGGCACGGCAACTTCACCAGGTGCTAAGCCCTACAACCTATCCATCACCGGATCGATCTACTACACCTCGACCCCGAACGCCCTGGCTGCGTGCACCAAGGCGTCGGCGCTCAAGTAGCTGGTCAGCTACCGCTGATCTGCATATCGCCGACAGCCAGGGTCTGGCCGGCGGCGATCCCGGGGAGCCATTCGACGTCGGCACCCACGGCCACCAGTGACTGCAGCATCTTCTGCAGAGTGGAAGCCACGGTGATCTCACGGACCGGCTCGGCCAGCTTCCCGTCCCGGATCATGAGGCCCTCGGCCCCCACCGAAAAGTCCCCGCTGATCGGGCTCACCCCCGAGTGCACGCCGGTCAACGACTGCACGAACAGACCCTCGCCCACCGCAGCCAACACGCCGTCCTCGTCGTAGCCCTCCGGCCCGGGTGCCAGGGTGAGGGCCCTACAACCCGGCCCGGGCGTACCGGCGAATCCGCCCCGGACCGCCGAGCCGGTCGACGAGGTGCCGGCCCGTGAGCCGGCCACCGTGTCGTAGAGGAAGCCGCGCAGCACCCCCTGGTCGATGAGCACATTCCGCCGGCAGGCCAACCCTTCGGCGTCGTAGGCGGCGGCACCGTACGCTCTCGGATCGGTGGGGTCGTCGACCAGGGTGAGCACCAGCTCGCCCACCTGCTCGCCGAGCCTTCCGGCGAAGAAGGACCGGCCTTTGGCCACCGCCTCCCCCGAAAGGGCGGAGGACACCACCGACAAAAGCGTGGTGGCCACCCGGCGGTCGAAGACCACGGTCGAACGACCCGACGGGCCCTTGGTGGCACCGAGCAGCCGCACCGCCCGCTTGACGGCATCGTCGGTCGCCTTGTCGGGGTCGAGCCCGGCAAACCCGCGCCCCACGCTGAAACCTCCGGCGGTCTGGCTGGCCTCACCCTCGCCGGCGATCACCCCCACCGAGATGTACCCCGAAGTCTTCCGGCTCGATGCCCGGATCCCCCTGGTCGAGACCAGTGCCACCTCGACCGAAGCGTCGCCGTAGTCTGCGGCGTCCACCTGGCGGATGCGGGGATCCGCGCCCCGGGCCTGGGCTTCGAGGGCCAGGGCCAGTTCCACCTTGTCGGTCGTGGGCACTGCGGCGAGTTCGTCGTCCCACAGGTCGACGGGGACCGCCGCCACCCCGTCCGGGACGGCGAAGCGGACATGCTCATCGGCGGTGGCGAACGTGGCGTTGTCCCGCGCCTCGGCCAAGGTCTCCCCCAACACCGACTCGTCGAGCGAACCGGCCCAGGCGAATCCCAGCTTGTGGCCGACGATGACCCGGATGCCGATACCCGCCGACGTCGCCGACGTGAGGGACTCGACTTCGCCGTCGTAGGCGCGCACCTCCGTCTCATCGCCCCTGGCCACGTAGACCTCGACCTCTTCACCCGAGGTGGCCCAGCCGGCCACCCGTTCGGCCAGCGCCAGGAGGTCGTCCGGACCCTGTGCGGCCCCGACCTTCAAACCGCCTCGATCGATGGT
Source organism: Acidimicrobiales bacterium (assembly GCA_017883105.1). Taxonomy (GTDB): domain Bacteria; phylum Actinomycetota; class Acidimicrobiia; order Acidimicrobiales; family RAAP-2; genus Bog-756. The sequence continues at coordinate 11,511 of JADGOF010000013.1, read as the reverse complement.
TGTGCTCACTCTGCCGTTCCTCCGATGGTGACGCCGGTCACCCGTAGCGTGGCCTGGCCACACCCCACCGGGACGCTTTGGCCGTCCTTCCCGCAGGTGCCAGGCGTCATGGCGAAGTCGGTGGCCACCGCATCGACCCGCTTCAGGATCTCCGGTCCGTTGCCGATCAGGTTGGCGTCCCGCAGTGGCTCGGTGATCTTGCCACCTTCGATCAGATAGGCCTCGGTGGTCCCGAAGACGAAGTCACCCGTGGTGGTGTTGACCTGGCCGCCTCCGAGCTTGGCCACGTAGACGCCTTTGGGCGTCTGGGCCACGATCTCATCGGCGTCGTCCTCGCCGGGCAACAAGAAGGTGTTGGTCATCCTGACCATGGGCAGGTGCTGGTAGGTCTGGCGCCGTCCGTTGCCCGAGGATGCTCTTCCCTCCTTGCGGGCCCGCAGGAAGTCCCACAGGTAGTCGGTGAGCACGCCCTGGTCGATGAGCACGTTGCGCTGCGCCGGCCTTCCCTCGTCATCGACGGCGAAGGTCCCCCACTCGCTTCCCACCGTGCCGTCGTCGACCAGCGTGACCAGGGAGCTGGCCACCTGCTGACCGACCTTGCCGGTGTAGACCGATGCATCCTTCACGATGTGGTCGGCCTCGAGCCCGTGGCCGCACGCCTCGTGGAACAGGATGCCGCCACTCCCCCCGGCCAGAACCACCGGCAGCTCGCCGGAGGGGGCAGGTCGGGCCGACAGCTTGGAGATGGCACGGGAGGCGGCCAGTTGAGCCAGCTCCTCCACCGACACCTCGTCGAACAGCTCGAACCCGAGGGTGCGGGCCGCCGATTCGAACCCGGTCTGCAGCCCGGTGTCGCCCACGGCCACGCACGAGACGGAAAAGCGGGTGCGGGCCTGCTCGTCACGTGCCAACAGGCCCTCGGAGTTGGCGATCAGTACGTGGCGCCGCGACGCCCCGCAGCCGGCCTGCACCTGTGAGATCGAGTCACCCGAAGCCCGCGCCGCCTCATCGGCCCGGCGCAACAGGTCGAGGGTGTCCGCCTTCGACCCAAGCGACACCGACCCGCGCTCGTCACCCCGAGGCCTGGTGGTCTCCGTCAGGGCCGGCCCTGCGGCCACGGTGGTGGTCCCGCCTCCGTCTCTCTTCGCCACCGCAGACGCCGCCTCGGCCGCCCGGAGCAGACCTTCCTCGGTCAGGTCGGCCGTATGGGCAAAGCCGGTGGTCTCCCCGGAAACCACCCGGATGCCTGCTCCCCGCTCCCGTCCGGAGGAGAGTTCCTCGACTCGGCCGTCGTCGAGCAGTGCGGAGGAAGTCGACCGATCTTCGGCGAACACCTCGGCAAAATCGCCACCGTGTCGAAGCGCCTCGGCCAGTACTCGTTCGAGTACAGGGGTATCGATCACTGCTGCCTCCTCCTCCACGGCACGGGCTCAGATGGCCGACGCCTGCTGTGTCACGTATCGTACCGGCGTGGCCCCACGCACCGGTCTCTCGGCCCGCATCGAACTGAAGGTGACCGACGCCGATACCTCCGAGGCATTTCGGTCGGGCACCGTTCCCGTGCTGGCCACCCCGCGCCTCTTGGCCCTGTGCGAAGAGGCCAGCTGCAGAGCGATCGACGACGAGCTCCCCGACAGCTGCACCTCGGTGGCCAAACGGCTGCAGTTCGACCATCTGGTGCCGGTGGGCGTAGGGGAGACGGTGTGGGCCGAGGCCACCCTCGACCGGATCGAGGGGCGACGCCTGGTGTTCACACTCTCGGTGACAGAGAGTGCCGGCCTGGTGGCCGCGGGAAAGCTGATCCGGGTGATCGTGGATCGGGACTCGTTCCTGGCCAACGTCCGCTGATCGGGCCCGATCCGGCGCCAGGCCCGCCCGGGCTCAGAGGTTCTTGCCGATCACCCCGCCGAGGACTCCCCCGAGGCCGGCCGCCGCGGCCGGGTGGTCATCCCCCTGCAAATAGGGGCTGATGGCATGGGCCAGCACCGGGATGGTCATGCTCTGGAGCCAGATGTTTCCCGGTCCGGTCAGTGCCACCAGGTGGTAGCCATCGGCGCCGAAGGCGAGGTTCTTGATGCCCTGGATCCGGGTGATGGTGAAGTTCACCCGGTCCTCGAACAGCCCGACGTGGCCGGGGTGGACCAGCATGGTCTGGCCTGCCGCCAACTCGTAGGTGGTGATCTCACCGGAGAGCTCGATCCAGGCCTGGCCCTGGCCTTCGAGGCGCTGGAGCACGAACCCGTCGCCGCCCCACATGCCCCCCCGAAATGTCTGCTGCAGCCCGACGGTGGGCACGATGCCGTCGGTGCCACAGACCCAGCCGTGGCGGTGGACAAGGTAGCCCTGCCCCGCGTCGATGGTGACGGGAAAGATCCGGCCCGGCAACTTGGCGCCGAAGGCCACCATGCCCTGGCCGCCCTGGGCCTCGTACTTGGTCAGGAACAGGCTACCGCCACCGACGGCCCGCTTCAGCCCGCCCATGATCCCCTTCTGCCCACCGGCCGAGGTGGTCTGGGAGAGCTGCATGTTGGCCGACATCCACGACAGCTCGCCATGGGTCGAGACGACGGACTCCCCCGATTCAAGAATCATCTCGAGGAGCGGCATGGTGGTTCCCTTGACCTCGGCTTGCATTCGAACTCCTTGTCTTCGACAGGCTGGGTGAAGCCCACCCAGCTACCGAACAGTCTGCCCCTGCGGACGCCGAACCGAAGGGATGCCGGCCCTCCCCCGATCCGCCACGGGCCAGCCTTCCCGGCACGGCAGGACAGGTCACCCGACCTGGATAACCATGCGATCCGTCAACTCGGATTGCCAGTTGCGCTGGTAGCCTGACCGGAAAGGCACCCTGACCCTCATGATCCTCGAACACATCGACAGCCCCGCCGACCTCCGGAGTCTCACGCCGGACGAGCTGACCCTCCTCTGCGAGGAGATCCGGGGCTTCATCGTCGATGCGGTGACCACCACCGGGGGTCATCTGGGCTCCAATCTGGGCGTGGTGGAGCTGACTCTGGCCCTCCACCGGACCTTCGACTCGCCGAAGGATGTGCTCCTGTGGGACACCGGGCACCAGGCCTACGTGCACAAGTTGGTCACCGGCCGCCGGGATGCGTTCACCCGACTCCGCCAGGCCCAGGGGCTCTCGGGCTATCCCAACCGCACCGAGTCCGAGCACGACTGGGTGGAGAACAGCCACGCATCGACCATTCTCAGCTATGCCCACGGACTGGCCAGCGCGTTCGAGCTCCAGAAGAGCGACCGACGGGTCATTGCCGTGGTGGGCGACGGCGCCCTCACCGGCGGCATGGCCTACGAGGCCCTCAACAACCTCGGCCATTCGGGCAAGCGGGTGCTGATCGTCCTCAATGACAACGGTCGCTCCTACGCCCCCACCGTCTCGCGGCTGTCCCTCAGCCTGACCCATCTCCGGCTCAACCCCGCCTACATCCAGGCCCGGCAGCGCCTCCGCCACCTCATCCGGGAGCTCCCCGGCGTGGGTGAGCTCGCCTACTCCGGGGTCCACGGCCTGACCAGCGCCCTTCGCGAGGTCGTGACGCCGCATACCTTCTTCGAGGCCCTGGGCATTCGTTACGCCGGGCCCATCGACGGCCACGACATCGCCGGCGTCGAGATGGCCCTGGCCAACGCGGCCGAATGGCCCGGTCCGATCGTGGTCCACCTCCTGACGCAGAAGGGCCGGGGCTATGCGCCGGCCGAGGAGGACGACATCCAGCATCTCCACGACGTCAAGGTCAAGGTGTCCGTCCCCGATGAGACGGGCGCCGCCGGGGACGAAGGCGCCCTGGCCCCTGGCCCGGCAGTGATCGACAGCATCGACGAGGTTGCCGAGCTGCCGGTAACCACCTACACCCATGCCTTCACCCGTGCACTGTTGCGCCATGGTGAGGCCGATCCGCGCATCGTAGCCATCACCGCGGCCATGCCCGGGCCGACCGGGCTCCTGCCGTTCGAGGCCCGCTTCCCCGACCGTTTCGTCGACGTGGGCATCGCCGAACAGCACGCGGTCACCGCCGCCGCAGGTATGGCCATGGCCGGCCTCCGTCCGGTGGTCGCCGTGTACTCGACGTTCTTCAGCCGTGCCTTCGACCAGGCCAACCTGGACGTCGGTCTCCACAAACTGCCCGTGGTCCTGGTCCTCGACCGCGCCGGAATCACCGGCGACGACGGGCCCAGCCACCACGGCGTGCTGGACATGGCCCTGGCGCTGTCCATCCCCGGCATGACCCTCTTCGCACCCTCGTCGGCCCCCGAGGTGGAGGTCATGCTCGAGACCGCCCTCTCCCTCGACGGCCCCTCGATGATCCGCTTCCCCAAGACCCCCGCTCCGTGGGTGGCCCCGGGCGACGTGGGCTCGGGCCTGGAGGCCCGCAAGGTCCGGACCGGAGACGGCTCGGTCTGCGTGCTCGCCGTGGGCAAGATGGTGACGGCAGCGCAGGAAGCCGCTCTGATGCTGAGCCACGAGGGGATCGACATCACCATCTGGGATCCCCGGGTCATCTCCGAGCCTGATCCCGCAATGTTGGCGGACGCCTCCCGCCATGCCCTGGTGGTCACGGTGGAAGACGGCATCCGACAGGGTGGGGCCGGCATGTTCCTGGCCGATGCCCTCCGGGCGTCCCTCCCCTGCGGTGCGACCCCGCCGGTCATCAGCCTCGGCATCCCCCGTGCCTACATCCCCCTGGGCAAGCCAGACATGATCCTGGCCGAGCTTGGGTTGGACGGTGACGGTGTGGCCCGGTCGGTGCGGGAGGCCGTGGCGGTAGGCTCCGAACACCTGGTCAGTCCGGTCCCGACCTCCCCGGCCCCGGCCGTTCCGGCAACGGTCACCACCAACGATGCGCTCGACTGAAACCGGGGATACAACGGGCCGCTCGTGCCTGTTTGCCGGGTGAATAGAAACGTGTTCTACTAGCTGCCCGATGACGACGTTCAACCTCGCTGACCTGTTCGAAGCGGCTGTTGACGCTTTCGGCGACCGGGAGTACCTGGTCGCCGCGGGCAAGCGCCGCACCTACGCCGAGATGGAGGAGCGGGCCAACCGATTGGCCCACTACCTGGCCGATCACGGTGTCGGGCCGGGCGACCACGTCGGTATCTACTCGCTCAACAGCGTCGAGTGGGTGGAGACCGCCTGGGCCGTCTTCAAGCTGCGGGCGGTGTGGATCAACATCAACTACCGCTATGTGAAGGACGAGCTCCGTTACCTCTTCGTCAACGCCGATCTGGTGGCCTTGGTACATCAGGCCGAGTACGGGCCGCGGGTAGCCGAGCTCCTGCCCGACCTCCCCGACCTCCGTCTGGTCATAGCCGTCGACGACGGGTCCGGCGCACCGCTGGCCGAGGGCACGGTGGACTTCGAGGACGCCATGGCCGCCGGCAGCCCCGAACGCGACTTCGCCCCCCGGTCGAACGACGATCACTACATCCTCTATACCGGCGGTACCACCGGCATGCCCAAGGGGGTGGTCTGGAGGCACGAAGACGTCTTCTACGCCCTTGGCGGCGGCGTCGACCCACAGACCAACACCCGGGTGGAACGGCCAGAGGAGATGGTCGAAAAAGGCAGGGGTGGCCAGCTCACCCTGCTGCCCATCGCCCCGTTGATGCACGGCGCCACCCAGTGGTCGATCCTCGGGCAGAGCTTCGTCGGCAACCGGACCATCCTCGTCCCCAAGTTCGACCCCCACGAGGTGTGGCGCCTGGTGGAGACCGAAAAGGCCAACTCGATCATGATCACCGGCGATGCCATGGGCAAGCCGCTGGTCGAGGCCCTCGACGATCCCGGGGCGTCCTACGATCTCTCCTCCCTGCTCGCCATCACCTCCTCGGCTGCCTTGTTCTCCGCCCCGGTCAAGGACGAGTTCTTCAAGCACCTCCCCGACATCGTGATCGTCGACGCCATCGGGTCGTCGGAGTCGGGGAACAACGGCATGGTCACCATGGGCAAGGGTGACACCGCCATGAAGAGCGGCCCGACCGTCCGCGTGCTCGGCGACACCGTGGTGTTCGACGAGGAGATGAAGACGGTGGTCCCCGGGTCCGGAGTCATCGGCAAGATCGCCCGGGGCGGCGACATCCCGGTCGGCTACTACAACGACCCGGTCAAGACGGCCGAGGTGTTCATCACCATCGACGACAAGCGATACGTGATGCCCGGCGACTTCGCCACGCTGGAGGAGGACGGCACGATCACCCTTTTGGGGCGCGGATCGGTCTCCATCAACTCCGGCGGCGAGAAGATCTTCCCCGAAGAGGTGGAATCCGCGGTCCGCTCCCATCCCGAGGTGTTCGACGCCCTCGTGGTCGGGGCCCCTGACGACCGATGGGGGCAGCGGGTGGCGGCCATCATCCAACCGCGGGCGGACAAGCATCCGACCCTCGAGGACATCCAGATCCACTGCCGGGAGGCCATCGCCGGTTACAAGGTGCCCCGGCAGCTCCACGTGGTGGAGACCATCGTGCGGTCACCGAGCGGGAAGCCCGACTACCGGTGGGCTGCCGACATCGTGACCGAGGTGCCCGAGGAGTCCGACAGCGGAGGGGCCCGCACCGCGTCCGGCCAGTGAGCACACAGGTCGCTGCCGTGCGCTCCGACCGTGGCACCCGACCCTCGGCCGGAATCGCTCCATGCCCATCGACCTGAGCGATCTGGCCGCACCGGAGACGTGTGCGGTCCTGACCATGGAGATCCAGCGCGGGGTGGTCGGAGACCTGAGCTCTTTCCCGCAGCTGGCCGATGCGGCCACCGAGGCCGGCGTCGTGCCCAATACCGCTCGTCTCCTCCATGCGGCCCGTGCCCGTGGGATTCCGGTGGTGCACTGCACGGCCGAGTTCCGGGCCGATCGGGTCGGGTCGGCGGTCAACTGCCAGCTGGTGGCAGCGGTGGTGCGGAATCCCGACCATCTGCTGACCGGGACACCGCCCACCGAACTCATCGCCGAGCTGGGGCCGGAACCGGGCGACCTCGTCTCGTCACGGCTGCACGGTGTCTCCCCCTTTTCCGGCACTTCCCTGGACACCTGGCTCCGGAGCCTCGACGTCCGGACCGTGGTGGCCACCGGGGTGTCGGTGAACCTGGGGGTCCTCGGACTGGCCATCGAGGCTGTCAACCTCGGGTACCGGGTCGTCATCCCCCGCGACACGGTGGCGGGCATCCCCCGCGCCTACGCCGATGCGGTGCTCGACAACACGTTCCCCCTGATCGCCACATTGACCACAGTGGACGACCTGCTCGACGCCTGGGAACGTTCACCCACTTCGTGACGTAGCGGCCGGGCGGCGATTCCGCGGCTGAACCGGAGCCAAAGGCTCCGGTCGTCACATGACCCGGGTGCCGTCCAGTTGGATCATGGCGTTGGTCGGCAGTTCCTCCACCGTGATATCCGGCACCGGGAAGTTGAACGGCTTGTATTTCGGCTTGGCGGACTGCCGGTAGCGGGTAGTGGAGTGCACCGGATCGGAGTCGAACTGGGGAATGACCTTGGTTCCGAAGACCTCCAGCATCTCGTGAACCTCGTCCTCCATGAGCGAGTCGGACGGAAGACCGAAGACCAGCTGGTCGCAGCCGACGGTCTGGTACTTGGCCACCTGTTCGGCCACCTCGTCGGGCTCACCGCAGAGCAACCATCCCTGCTCGATCAGGTAGTCGAGCATGCTCTCGTCGGTGATGGTGTGGGGCCTCTCGGGCCACACCGGCACACCTTCTTGATGGGGGATGGTGTCGTGGTAGTTGCATACGAGAGAGTAGAGATAGCCACGGCCGCGGCGTAGGGCGACCTCCCGTGCCTTCTTCCGGTCGTTGAGGCAGATGACCGCGTTGGTCATCATCACGTTGTCGTTCTTGAACTGACCGAGCGGCTCGGTGCAGTTGGCGATCCCCTCTTTGTAGGCGTCGATCCGGCCCTTGAGGTTGTAAATCGGTTCGAAGTTGAAGGCGATGGCTCCGATGCCGAGCTCGCCGGCCTGGGTGAACGTCCCGGGATTGCCACATCCGACCCAGATCGGAGGATGACCCTGGCCCTGATAGGGCTTGGGCAGGATGTTGTGGGGGTAAGGCACGGTGAAGTGCTCGCCCTCGAACATGTAGTCCATCTCCTCCCACATCCGCGGGATCTGGTGGATGACCTCGTTCCACTCGGCCTTGGTCGAGTTCTTGTCGAGGACGTTGAACGAGGCGATCTCATGACTTCCGGCGCCCCGGCCGGTCCCCCACTCGAAGCGCCCCTCGAAGAGGTGATCGAGCATGGCCACCCGCTCGGCGGAACGAACCGGGTGATTGACCCGGGGCGTGATGTTCATGATGGCGGTTCCGACATGGATACGGTCGGTGGCGTGGGCAAGATAGCCCATCACCACTTCAGGCGCCGACATGTGGCTGTACTCGGTCAGGGAGTGGTGCTCTCCGAGCCAGCCGTACTTCCAGTTGTACCTGTCGGCTGCGACGACGTAGTCGATCTCCCGCTTGAACATCTCGTGCTCACATGCGGGGTCGTAGGCCGCCTGACCCGGCAGGTAGCCGTTGAGAAAGACTCCGAACTCCATGGCGGTGGTGCTCCTCTCGCTCCGCTTTGGGGCGTTTTCACGGTAACACGACGATTTGATAACTTGCAACGCGTTCCAGATTTGTGCCTGGCTCCTCCCTCGAGGTGGCTCCTAGGCCTACTGTCGGACATCCAGCCAGGGGGAACTGATGCCCACAATCGACGAACTGATCCGACAGCGTGTGGAGGACGAACGGGTGGGCCTTGCCTTCGCCGATCGGACCTGGACCCACAACCAGGTGGTCGAGGCCCAGGCCGAACGCGCGGCCCTGCTGGCCTCGTTGCGACACCCCGGACCGTTCCATGTGGCGCTCCTACTCGACAACGTGCCCGAGTACGTGTTCTGGATGGGCGCCGCCGCCCTGGCCGGCGCGGTGCTGGTCGGCGGCAACCCCACCCACCGGGGCGACGAACTCGCCCGCGACCTCTCCCATACCGAGTGCCAACTGCTGGTGACCAACTCCGAGTACCGGACCCTGGTCGACGGCCACGACCTGGGCCCGGCGCTCCCACCCGAGCGGATCCTGGTCATCGACGACGCTTCGGGGGACGGCCGCGCCGGGGATCCCACGCCGTACGGGGACCTGCTGGCCGGCGTGGCCGGTGCGCCTCTTCCCGACCGGAGCGAGACCGCGGTGACCGAGGAATCGCTCGGGCTGCTGCTATTCACCTCGGGCACCTCGGGCGCCCCCAAGGCCTGCCTGTGCAGCCAGGGCCGCCTGGCCCGCATCGGCTCGATCGTGACCCAGATGTTCGAGATCACCCCCGACGACGTCTGCTACATGGCCATGCCGCTCTTCCACTCCAACGCCCTCATGGCCGGGTGGGCGCCCGCCCTGGCCGCGGGGGCCGCCGTCGCCCTGCGCGATCGGTTCAGCGCGTCCCAGTTCCTCATCGACGTCCGGCGGTACGGGGTGACCTACTTCAACTATGTCGGAAAGCCCCTGTCGTACATCCTGGCCACTCCGGAGCTGCCCGACGATGCGGACAACACGTTGCGGCGAGCGTTCGGCAACGAGGCTGCCGAGGCCGATGTGGCCCGGTTCTCCGAACGATTCGGGTGCACGGTACAGGACGCCTACGGCTCCACCGAAGGTGGCGCCGCCGTGCAACGCACACCGGACACCCCGCGCGGCGCCCTCGGCCGCGCCCTACCCGGCACACTGATCATCAACTCGGAGAGCGGCGAGGAGTGCCCCCGCGCCGAGTTCGACGAGCACGGACGCCTCCTCAACGCCGAAGAGGCCATCGGGGAGATGGTCAGCCAGACCGGGGGTGCCGGATTCGAGGGGTATTGGCACAACACGGAAGCGGAAGCAGCCCGGGTGCGCAACGGCTGGTACTGGACGGGGGACCTCGCCTACCGCGATAAGGACGACTTCTTCTACTTCGGGGGACGGGACTACGACTGGCTGCGCGTCGACGGGGAGAACTTCGCGGCGGCGCCCGTCGAAGAGATCCTGCAGCGACATCCCGACGTGGTTCTGGCGTCGGTCTACGCCGTCCCCGACACCGTGGTCGGAGACCAGGTGATGGCCACGTTGCTGCTCCGACCGGGGAAGACGTTCGACCCGGTGGCATTCGCCGAGTTTCTGGCCGGCGAGTCGGACATGGGGACCAAGTGGGCGCCGAAGTACGTCCGGATCACCGATCAGCTCCCGGTGACCGCCACCACCAAGGTGCTCAAACGCGTCCTGCGCAACGAGGGCTGGCGGTGTGAGGAGCCGGTGTGGTGGCGACCCGCCAAGGGCGCGCCCTACCGCCAGCTCCTTTCCACCGATGCCGATGCGCTCGACAAGGCGATCGCCGAACGCTGAGGGCTGAGGGCTGAGCAGGAACGGCCTGACAGCGATCGCGCCAGCCCGATCGGTCCACCATCTCGCGCCAGATCAGTCCACCGTTGGTGTGATCGGGACGGTGAGACCGGCGGCTTCACCCTCGGATCCAGAGGGCTCTGCACTTGCCGCTCGCAGGAGCATGCGTCGCCCATGAGGGCGCCCCCTGTGGAACACACCCTGCGCCCGCGATAGCAGGAGCCTCAGTTCTGGCGACGTAGCGTCGTGTCCCTCTCAGTGCACCTACCGGGCCAGCGAGCTACCAACCGGCGAGCCGAGGCCGACCAACCTGCTCGACGACAACCGGGACGACGCCGCCCGGCGCTCACTCGAGCGCATCCGGTCGCTGACCTCACGTACCGCTCATTCCATCCACGATCCTGAGCAGTGGAGCCACGCTTTGGGGGCTGGCCCGGGACGAAGGACGAAGGACCCTGGCTTTCAGGTCATCGCCAGCCGACACTGTAGAAGTGAGCACAGCCGGGACTTCGACGAGGCATTCGGGTGCAGGACGGCCAACAGTGAGCTGGACCGACCACCTCGGTGACGATCCGCTGCCGTGGTTGCTCGCCGGGGACACGCCGGCCGTTCGGGCAGCGACGCTGCAACACTTGTTGGACCGGCCGGTTGATGACCCTGATGTCGTCGCGGCGCGAGCCGCTGCGATGCGGTGCGAGCCCATCCGGTCGATTCTCGAGGCGCAAGATCCAGCGGGATCGTGGGTCAAGCCTGGTAGTGGCTATGCCCCTAAGTACACGGGCACAGTGTGGGTACTGACCTTCTTGGACCAGCTCGGCGCTGACGCCGGCGATTCCCGTATCCAACGCGCGTGCGACTACGTGCTCGCCCACGCCCTGACCGCATCCGGCGGCTTCGGCGCCTCTGGCGACAAGAATGACCGCCCGCCACCACCGTCACGGGTGATCCACTGCCTCAATGGAAACCTGACGCGGGCCCTGATCGGTTTCGGTCGGATCGATGACGCTCGGCTGCAGGCCGCCGTGAACTGGGCCGCCCGGGCGATCACCGGCGAAGGCGCCGACCGCTACTACGCATCAGGCACGAGTGGCCCAGGCTTCGCGTGCGCCGCGAACGACAAGAAGCCGTGCGCC
>JADGOF010000225.1 GCA_017883105.1 Acidimicrobiales bacterium | reverse complement strand
GTTGATGTAGTCGACCTGACCGGTGGCGTCGACCAGGCGGGCCACCTCGACGGCGTCGTCGATCCCGGTGCCGCCTTCGATCAACTCGTCACCACAGATACGCACACCCAGGGCCCGGTCCGTCCCGATGGTGGAGCGCACGGCGTCGACGATCTCCAGCAGCAGCCTGGCTCGGTTGCCCAGCGAACCGCCGTAGTGGTCGTCGCGCTTGTTGGTGGCCGGGGAGAGGAATCCCCGGACGATCGACGAGTGCGAGCACTGCAGCTCGATCCCGTCGAATCCGCCGTCCATGCAGTGGCCGGCCACGGTGGCATAGCCCTCGATGATGGAGCGGATCTCGTGGAGCTCGACGGCCTTGGGCACTTCGCGGAACAACGGATCGGGTACCGGGCTCGGGGCCCACACCGGTTGGCGCGAGTACATGCTGGATGCCTGTCCGCCGTTGTGGTTGATCTGGGCGAAGATCGGCACGTCATGGAGGTGTACCGCGTTGGTGATCCGTCGGTACCCGTCGATCACCTCGGGGTTGAATCCGTGGATGAGCTTTTCGTAGGGCCAGTCGGTGGGATGAGTGGAGTGCTCCTCGGTGATGATGAGCCCTGCCCCGCCGGCGGCACGCGCCGCGTAGTAGGCGGCGTGCTGTTCGGTGGGAAGGCCGTTGGTGGCGTAGTTGGTCAGGTGGGCGGAGAAGACGATGCGGTTCTGCACCGTCACCGGTCCGAGGCGAAGCGGCGTGAAGAGATGCCGGTAGCGGGTAGCCGAGCTCATGGTGTCATCCGATGCTCAGCGGACAGTCGCGCCGGCGTCGATGGTCAGGGAGAGGCCGGTCACGTACCGGGACTCATCCGACGCGAGGAAGAGCACCGCGTCGCTGACATCCTCGGGGGCCACCAGGTCGACCGGCAACGAGTTGAGGAAGATGGACCTCACGTCCGGGCTCGACTCGATCCGATCGGTGAGTCCGGTCATGCCCGCCAGCATGGGGGTGTCGACGCCGGTCGGGTGGACGGAGTTGACCCGGATGCCCTGGGAGGCCAGTTCGTTGGCCAGCGAGCGCATCACCCCGACCATGCCATGCTTGGATGCCACATACGGCGTAAGGAACGGCTGTCCCTTCAGTCCGGCGGTGGAGCTGACCAGGATCATCGACCCGCCTCCTCCCGCCAGCAGGTGGGGGATGGAGGCGACGCACGTGTTCCACGCCCCGGTCAGGTTGATACCGATGACGGTGTCCCACACCGCCGGCTCGACTTCGTCCCAGCGCTGGATGCTGCACACGCCGGCGTTGGCGATGGCGATGTCCAACCGCCCCAGCTGATCGACGCCGTCGATGACCGCGTCGATCAGCGCATCGTGGTCACGCACGTCGACCTGGGCGGTCACCATCCGACCACCGGCCTCCTCGACCATCCGTGCCGTCTGGTCGAGGTCGGCCGGTGTGGCCAACGGATAGGCGACCGAGTCGAGGTCCGAGCAGACGTCGACCCCGATGATGTCGGCCCCTTCGCGGGCCAGGCGCACCGCGTGGCTGCGCCCTTGGCCCCGGGCGGCTCCGGTGATCAACGCCACCTTGCCGGATACCCGCCCGGACCGCACGGTGGACTGCGTTGCCTCGGTGGTCACGATGCCACTCCCATGCTCGAATGTGTTGGTTCGGCTCCGATCCCCGTCGAGATCTCCATGGCCCGCCTCCGGCCTTCGAGGATTGCGTCGAGCACACTGCGGGGCGCCACGCAGTCACCGGCCCGCAGTGTGCCGGGTCGCTCCAGATAGAGCGCTTCCTCGGGGAGACGGTGACCACAGTTGACAAGCACCGCGCAGGCGATGTGCCGTTGTTCGCCCGTCCACACGTCCTCGAGGAGCGCCCGGCCGCTTCGGACCTCCCGCAGGAGCGCACGGAGCTGGCGGGTCACGCCGGTCTGCTGGAGGCGCGTATTGGCGTCGGCCAGGTCACCGGTCAGGGACAGGAGGGTGCCGGCGATCTGATCGGGTGTGACCAGGGCCACCTCGCGACCTTCGCCAACCAGCCACTCGGCCACACCTACGCCGATCGGGCCGCCAACCGGGTCGTGGACGAGCACCGGCCCGGCGGGGAGGCCGTCGGTGCCGCAAGCGAGCAGGGAGGCGGCGTCGATCACCAGGCACGACCCATCCACGGGGAAGGCCACCGGGGCCGGCCGGGATCCGGTGGCCACCACCACCTCGCCCCCATCGGTGCGGGCCGCGTCGAGGTCGGCCAACGTGGCCTCCCGGCCCGTCTCGATGGTCACGCCCTGGAGCTCGCACTCGGCGACCAGCCATTCGGCCAGGGCGGCCATGCGTTGACGCCCGGGTCCGACCGCGGCCGCCCGCAGCGCCCCACCGGCTCGCTCGGCCCGCTCCACCACCCGCACCTGGTGGCCACGACCGGAGAGCACCCGGGCACATTCGAGGCCGGCCACGCCGGCCCCGACCACGTACACGTCGCGGGGCAGGTCGTCGGTGCCCTCGGTGGCGGGCTCGGTGGTCTCGTGGCCGCTACGGGGCTCACCCACGCAGCTGACGATCGGGTTGCGGTTGTCCCGCACATGGCAGGCCTGGTTGCAGAGGATGCAGGGCCGGGCTCGAGAGGCGTCACCCTGCCGCACCAGGGTCACCAGCCGGGGCTCGGCGATCTGGGCCCTGGTCATCTCCACCAGGTCGCAGATGCCGTCGTCGAGCGCAACCTGGGCGACGTCGGGGTCGACCACGCTGCCCTGCAGGACCACCGGCACCCGCCCGGCCGCCGCCTCGCGCATCTGGCGACACAGGTCGAGGTTGAACGCCTCCGGTGTATGGGCATCGGGACGGTAGGCCGATGCCGAGTACGGTCCGCCCCGCACCACGACCACCAGATCCACCATCGGGGCCAGGGCATCGATCTGCTCCACCGCGTGCTCGGGAGTGACCCCGGCCCATGGGGCCAACTCGTCGCAACACAGTCGAATGGCGAGCAGGTGGCTGCCACCGATGGCCGAGCGCACCGCCTCGAGTACCTCGCGGGTCAGACGGAGCCGGTCGGTTCCGTAGGCATCGGCGCGTTGGTTGGTCAGGCCGGAGTGGAACTGGCGGAGGAGTGCGGAGTAGCCGGCATCGACCTCCACACCGTCGAGTCCCGAGGAGACGGCCAGACGGGCGGCGTCGGCGAACCCGGTGACCAGGGCATCGATATCGGCCTGCTCCATCTCGACCGGCATCTCGCGGCTGACCACGTCGGCCACCCGGGACGGCGCCCACATCACCGATTGGGAGTACGCGCTCGAGCCCTGCCCGCCGCTGTGGCCCAGTCCAGCCATCACCAGGGTGCCCAGCGGGTGGCACGCCTCGGCCACCGCCGACCAGCCCGGGCCGCACGACTCGGCCAGGGGCGCTCGCTCGTAGGGCCAGTCCGATGGATGGACCGACGCCGTCTCGGTGACCACGATGCCGGCTCCTCCGGTCGCGCGGGACTGGTAGTAGGCCACGTGGCGGTCACCGATGACGCGGCCCCGTGCGAGGTTGGTCTCGTGCGGTCCGAACAGCACCCGGGAGGGCGCAGTGCGACCGGACAGCTCCAACGAATCGACCAGACGTCTCACGGCTCAGGGACGTGGGGGACCGGGGTCGAACGAGGCGAGGGGGTTCTCGTCGCAGGCCCGGTCGGGACGACGGGGGAGCAGTGCCACCATGACCCCCTGATGCTCGGCCCGGCCATCCACGCCAATGATCCGGCGGGGACGGCGGGAGTGGTCGAGCGACGGCTTGGGTGTTTCCGTCCCGACTCGTGCGGCCAGAGCGTGCTCGCCGTGGCCCAGTACGCACTCGGGGTCGGGGCCGTCCAAGGGAAGGCCGGTGAAGAACTTGGCCGCCATGCATCCACCGCGGCAGGAGTCGTAGTGACCGCAGGAGGCACAGGCCCCCGCACTCTGGGGTTGGCGGAGCGAGGTGAAGAGGTCCGAGCGACGCCACACGTCGGTGAAGCCGCCGGTGGAACGCACGTTGCCGGCCAGGAAATCGTCGTGGATGGCGAATGGGCAGGCGTAGACGTCGCCCACCGGATCCACCAGGCACACCACCCGGCCCGCTCCGCACAGGTTCAGCCCAGGGAGGGACTCGCCGAAGCCGGCCAGATGGAAGAAGGAGTCGCCGGTGAGGACGCCCTCTCCGTGGGCAACCAGCCAGTCGTAGAGGGTGCGCTGCTGGTCAGCCGTCGGGTGGAGCTCGTCCCAGACGTCGGCACCGCGACCCGAGGGACGGAGACGGGTGAGGCGGAGCTGGGCTCCGTACCGGTCGGCGAGCGCCTTGAAGGCATCCAGTTGGCCGACATTGTGCCGGGTGACCACCACCGACAGTTTGAATCCGACGAACCCGGCATCGGCCAGACGGCGCATGGCGGTGATGGCGGTGTCGTAGGAGCCCTCGCCCCGCACCGCGTCGTTGACCGGGGCGGTGGCGCCGTCGAGGGAGATCTGGACGTCCACGTACTCACTGGCCGCCAGCTTGCGAGCCACCTCGTCGGTGATGCGTGATCCGTTGGTGGAGAACTTGACCCCGACGTGATGGTCGGTGGCGTAGTCGACCAACTCCCAGAAGTCGGCACGGACGGTGGGCTCGCCACCTCCGATGTTGACGTAGAAGATCTGCATGCGCTCGAACTCGTCGATGAGGGCTCTGCACTCGTCGGTGCT
>JADGOF010000224.1 GCA_017883105.1 Acidimicrobiales bacterium | reverse complement strand
GGCTGGAGACGACGATCAGACGGTGACGATCACCGGTACGATCATCGGGCGCTGGCGGGTCCGGTCGCCCACCAGGCGGCCGAGGGCCTTGCGGGCCACCCGGTTGAGGTTCTCATGGTCGTTGCTGCCGCTGCTCAGGGCTTGCTCCAGCGCCTTGGTCACCACGGCCCGGGCGTCGCCGAGCAGGGCCTCGGTATCGTGGTCGTAGGCCCAGCCCCTGGTCACGATCTGCGGCGTTCCCACCACCTCACCCCGTTTGAGGTCCACGGTGGCCACGGCCATCACCACGCCTTCTTCCGCCAGCACCATCCGGTCCCTGAGCACCCCGTGGCCGATATCGCCCACCGAGCTCCCGTCGACGAAGAGGTAGCCACCGGGCACGGTACCGTCCCGGTGCAGGCCGTTGCCGTCCAATCGGACCGCATCCCCGTCCTCGCACAGGAGCACCCGATCGCCGTCGATGCCCATCGTTTCGGCCAGCCGGACGTGGTTGGCCATGTGCCGGTACTCGCCGTGGACGGGAATGAAGAACTCCGGCTTGGTGACCGACATCAACATGGCCAGCTCACCCTGGCGGGCGTGACCGCTGACATGCACGGCGTCCACCCCCGAGTGGATGACCTCCACACCCCGACGGTGCAGGCTGTCGATGACCCGGCCTACCGACCATTCGTTGCCGGGAATGGGGTGGGCACTGATCACCACCACGTCGTTCTCCTGCAGTTTGAAGAACCGGTTCTCCCCGGTGGCCAGCCGCGAGAGTGCGGACATGGGTTCACCCTGCGAACCGGTCGAGATGACGCAGACGCGGCCGGGCTCGAGATCGTCGATCTTCTCGATGTCGATCAGGGACTGTTCGGGGATGTGGAGCAGGCCGAGTTGCCGGGCCAAGGCCACGTTCTTCTGCATCGACCGACCCAGGGTGGACACCGACCGGCCCTCGGCGATGGCCGCATCGGTCACCTGCTGGACCCGGTGGATGTGGCTGGCGAAACAGGTGACGATGAATCGCCGATCGGGACGGGCCCGGAACACCTTGTCCAGGGTGGCCCCGACCGTCGATTCCGAGGGGGTGAAGCCGGGCTCCTCGGCGTTGGTGGAATCGGCGAGGAGCAGTCGGATGCCCGGATCGGAGGCCAGCGCCCCCATGCGGGCCAGATCGGTGCGCCGGCCATCGACGGGATGAAGATCGATCTTGAAGTCACCGGAGTGGAGGATGACGCCCTGCGGCGTATAGAAGGCGGTGGCAAAGGCGTGGGGCACGGAGTGGGTCACCGGAATGAACTCCACATCGCACAGGCCGATCCGCCGGCGTTCGCCGTCCCGTACGGGGATGAACTTGGCCTGACTGGCCATGCCCGCTTCATCCACCCGGTTGCGGGCCAGGGCCAGCGTCAGTTCCGAGCCGTAGACCGGTGCGGGGAAGGCCCGCAGAAGGTAGGAAAGGCCGCCGGTATGGTCCTCATGACCATGGGTCAGGATGATCCCGTCGACCCGATCGGCGTTCTCACGCAGATAGGTGAAGTCCGGGAGGACTAGGTCGACGCCGGGCATGTCCGGGTCGGGGAACATGATGCCCACGTCGAGCACGAGGATCCGCCCGTCGACCTCGATGCACGCGCAGTTGCGACCGATCTCCCCCAGGCCTCCGAGGAAGACCACCCGCACCGAACCGGCTCCGCCTTTGGTTCCGCCCTTGGCCGGTTGTTTTCCCGACATCCTGGCCGGCGATGTGGCCTTGGCCGGTCCCGAACCCTTGGCGGCATCGGGACGTTGACGTTCGCTCTTCACTGATGCTTTCCTTTTGTCGCCGGAACCGCCGGCACTACGAGAGGACCGTTCGGCCCGACCGGGTTCAGGCAACTGACTGGGGCGCCGGGCTGAGCTGACGCAACTTCGCGAGGACAGACCGGGCCTGGTCATCCAGGGCCTCGGGTGCGGGCGCGTGGGGAAGCCGGCACTGGCCGGCCGGTAGGCCGAGGGCCCGGCAGGCGGCCTTGGCCGGCACCGGATTGGGGAACTCGTCCGAGGACTCGAAGGAGTAGGACTCGGCCAGAGAGTGATTGATGGCGGCCGCCCGCTCGACCTCACCGGCCCGATAGCTGGCGAGCATCTCCGAGAACTGGCCGGCCGCCCAGTGGGAGGCCACGCTGATCACCCCGACGCCGCCGATCGCGGCGAACGGCAGGGTCAAGGCGTCGTCACCGGAGTAGACCTCGAAGTCCTCGGGGGTTTCCGCAATCACGGTCGCCGCCCCGGCGACGTCGCCGGTGGCGTCCTTCACCGCCACGATGTTGGACACCTCGCGGGCCAGTTCGATGGTGAGAGCGGGTCCGATGCGCCGTCCGGACCGGACCGGTATGTCGTAGAGGACGACGGGAAGGTCGGTGGCGGCGGCCACCGTGCGGAAGTGGGCCGAGAGTCCGGCAGGCGATGGTCGGTTGTAGTACGGGGTGACCACCAGCACGCCGGCGGCGCCGGCCGCGGTCGCCGCTTTGGTCATGGCCACCGAATGGGCGGTGTCGTTGGTTCCGGTGGAGGCGATCACCTGCACGTCGACGGCCTCCACCACCGCCCGGAAGAGATCGATCCGTTCCTCGTCGGTGAGCACGGGGCCTTCGCCGGTGGTGCCAGCGACCACCAGTGCGTCGCTGCCGGTGGCGGCCAGATGTAGGGCCACGACCGCAGCACCTTCCAGATCGAGGGAACCATCATCATTGAACGGGGTGATCATGGCGGTGATCACCGCACCGAAGCGGGGCATGCTCGGTCAGTCCCTCGGGGGGAGCAGTGGATGCAAGGCGGACGTCACGATGACGCAGGCTACCAGCAGCGACCGGCATCCCCTGGGGCCAGCCGGCCCCGGGGATGCCTCAGGAGGCCACCCGATCCATGGGCGGCACCGACGCCATGGCGTCGTACTCCTCGGTGGTGTCCACCCACGACTCGAACTCGATGACGCCCAACTCGGTGAACTTGGTGCGCAGCCATCCGTCCGCCGCATCCAGAAGGCCCAGCTTCCTGCAATTGGGGACGATCTTGGAGAACAGGAGCGCCTGGAAGGCGGTCCGCTCGGGGGCTTGGGCCACCACTGGCACGATGGTCTTGGGGTCCACTCCCATGCGGTCCCAGACCTCCTGCTGGAGGAACCGGTCCCGCATCCTCACCGCAGCCTCGAAGGCGAACTCCTGACGCTCGCGGAGCTCGGCCGCACCGAGTCCTTCGTAGTACTCCTGCAGGCTGAGCACGCCGAACGCCACATGCCTGGCCTCATCGGCCATCACGTAGCGCAACAGCTGCTTGAGCAGCGGATCACCGGTCATCGAGTGCATGAAGCCGAAGGCGGCCAGGGCCAGGCCCTCGACCATGATCTGCATGCCCAGGTAGGTCATGTCCCAGCGCGAGTCGGCGATGATGTCGTCGAGCAGCATCCGCAGGTGGGCGTTGATCGGGTAGTGCCCGGACAGCTTGTCGTCGAGATACTTGGCGAACACCTCGACATGACGGGCCTCGTCCATGACCTGGGTGGCGGCGTAGTACTTGGCGTCGATCCACGGCACCGACTCCACGATCTTGGCCGTGCAGATCAGGGCGCCCTGCTCGCCGTGGAGGAACTGGGACAACGTCCAGTTCTGGCTCTCCACGCCGAAGGAGATCCACTCCTTGTCCGACCACTTCTCCACCGGTGTCCCCGAGAGGTCGAACCCGGCACCGAACCCACCGGTGGCCTCGGCCTGTTCGACCACCAGCTTCTCCTGGTCGACATCAGTGTCCCAGGGAAGATCCGTCTCGCCGTTCCACTGGGAGTTCTTGGCCTTCTCGTAGAGCTTGTTCAGTTTGGGTCGGGCACCCTTTTCGTAGTCCCAGGTGAAGATGGAGTCGTAGTCGGAGTGCACGACATGTCGGCCGTCGGCCTCCTCGGTCCCGACCACCGAGAGGATGGCCTCGAAGTCGTCGATCTCGGCCCGGCCGATGATCTCCTCAGTGCTGCTCATTTCGGTGGTCATGTCATGTCTCCCTTGGAATGTCCGATGGTGCTCGATGATGGTCTGTTCGATGCTTGGCCGAACGGGGTGATGTCGATCTGGGGTGGCGCTTCCGCGTCGTGGAGAGCCTGAATGCCCGGGAGCACGAACGTGGTCACCAGATGGGTGGCCTGCACCGGGTCAGTCAAATCAGTCCGCACCGAGGGGGCGATGGCGTACGAAAGCACGATACGTGTCGTCCATTCGGCCACCCGCTCCGCCTCCGCGGGGCTCACCCACCGGGCCAGGAACGGCGCCGCGAAGCGGGAGGCCGTCGTCAACAAACGGTCTGATTCGTCGAAGGCCAGGTGGCCGAGCACCATCTCCGGCTCGTGCTCCACCAGGTAGCCCAACGCGGCATGGCCGCGGATGCGGGTGGAGGTCTCAACAATTCCGCCGACCAGAGCCTGGGTCAGGTCGCCGGCTTCGCCCAACCGGACGCCGAGGGCGGAGAACAACCGGGCCATCTCGGTATCGACCACCCCAGCCAGAATCTCCTCGCGTCCCCCGGGGAACACCCGGTAGACGGTGGCCCGGGAGACACCGGCCTGCCGGGCGATGTCATCCACCGTCGTCTTGAGGGTGCCGTGCCGGGCCAGACAGGTGAGCGTGCCGTCGATGATCCGGACCCGGTGGGGTGACGCCTGGTCCGCAGCCTCGGAACGGGCGAGGGCCGCCCGCGC
>JADGOF010000223.1 GCA_017883105.1 Acidimicrobiales bacterium | reverse complement strand
GAGCATCGAGCTACCTCAGTCCTTGACCCGCAGGGAAAGTCCCCGCTCGTCGAGCTTCTGGAGCACCTCGTCGAGCGACTTCTGCCCGAAGTTGGTGATATTGAGCAGATCGTCCAGCGTCCGGTCGACCAACTCACCGATGGTGTTGATCTGGGCCCGCTTGAGGCAGTTGCGGGGACGTTCGGTGAGGTCGAGGTCCTCGATGCGGAGATCGAGATCAGGCGAGCCGGTGCCGATGGTGCCGACTTCGCCGAGCTCGAGACCCATCGGCTCATCCTCGAGGTCAGCGACCAGGCCGACCAAGGTGCGCAACGTGTCGCCGGCGGAGGCCAGTGCCTCACGCGGGGTGAGCGAACCGTCGGTCTCGATATCGAGGACCAGGCGGTCGAAGTCGGTGGACTGCTCCACCCGAACCGGCTCGACGGTGAAGGCCACCCGCCGCACCGGCGAGAAGATGGCGTCGACCGGGATCACACCGATGATGGTGGAGCGCTTGTTCTTGTCGGCGGAGAGGTAGCCCCGTCCCCGCTCGACGGTCAGGTCCACGGCCAGGCGACCCTTGCTGTTGAGGGAGGCGATGTGCTGGGAGGGGTTGAGGATCTCCACGTCGGCGGTCACCTGCAGGTCCCCGGCGGTGGCATCCCCGGGACCCCGCTTGTCGAGGCGGATGGTCACCGGCTCGTCGCTGTGCACCCGCAGGAGGATGTCCTTCAGGTTGAGGATGAGGTCGGTGACGTCCTCTTTGACGCCGGGCAGCGTGGTGAACTCGTGGAGGGCCTCGTCGAACCGGACCTGGGTGATCGAGGCGCCGGGGATGGAGGACAAGAGGGTGCGACGCAGGGAGTTGCCCAGCGTGTGGCCGAAGCCGGGGTCGAGCGGTCCAACGGCGAACTGTTGGCGGTTGTCCTCTTCTTCACCGATGGCTTCGACGGTGGGTCGCTGGATGATGAGCATGCTGATCGTGGCTCCTCTGCAGTGTGATGCGCAGGTTCTGGTGGTCGGTGGGTCTGGTTCGTGTTGTCGGTCGATCGGGCCATCGGCCCGGATGGGCTATTTGGAGTAGAGCTCGACGATGAGCTGCTCTTGCACCGGCTCGTCGATGTGCTCGCGCAGGGGCAGCGAGAACACCCGGATTTCGAAGCGGTCGCCGACCGTCTCCAACCACGGTGGCAGCTGCCGGTCGAGGGTGTCCATGTTGCGGCGGACGTGGAACAGCTCACGTGAGGACGGCTTGAGGGCCACCACGTCGCCCTGGCGCACCCGGTAGCTGGGGATCGTCACCCGCTTGCCGTTGACCAGCACGTGGCCGTGGCGGACGAACTGGCGGGCCTGGCTCCTGCTGGCTCCCCAGCCGGCCCGGAAGGCCACGTTGTCGAGGCGCAGCTCGAGCATCCGCAGCAGGTTCTCACCGGTGATACCCGGGGCCCGGCTGGCTTCGACATAGAGATTGTGGAACTGCTTCTCGAGAAGACCGTAGATACGGCGGGCCTTCTGCTTCTCACGCAGCTGACCCAGGTATTCAGATCCCTGGCGCATCCGATCGCGGCCGTGCTCACCCGGGGGGTAGGCACGGCTGTGACGGTCGGTCACCGCTTCGGAGACCGGGCATTTCATCGAATAGCAGCGTTCGCCCTTCAAGAAGAGCTTGGTGCGCTCCCTGCGGCAGAGCCTGCAGACGGGTCCGGTGTAACGAGCCATAGGTGTTCCTCTGTGTCCTTTGTCCCCGGCCCTACACCCGGCGCCGTTTTTTGGGGCGACAGCCGTTGTGGGGAATGGGGGTTACGTCCTTGATGCCGGCCACTTCGATGCCGGCGGCGGCCAACGACCGGATGGCCGTTTCACGTCCCGAGCCGGGGCCCCGGACCAGCACGTCGACCCGCCGCACGCCGTGCTCCATCGCCCGCTTTGCACACTGCTCAGCAGCCAGCTGGGCAGCGAACGGGGTGGACTTGCGGGATCCCTTAAATCCGACGTTGCCCGCGGAGGCCCAGGCCAACACATTGCCCTCGGGATCGGCGATCGAGACGATGGTGTTGTTGAATGAGCTCTTGATGTGGGCGACGCCGAAGGTGATGTTCTTCCGCTCGCGCTTGCGGGGGCGGCGGGCGCCGGTAGCTGGTTTGGTTGGCTTGGCCATTTACTTGCGAACCTTCTTCTTTCCGGCGACAGTCTTCTTCGGTCCCTTGCGGGTACGGGCGTTGGTGTGCGTGCGCTGACCGTGGACGGGCAGGCCCTTGCGGTGGCGGATGCCCTGGTAGCAGCCGATCTCCATCTTGCGCTTGATGTCCTGGGACACGTCCCGACGCAGGTCGCCCTCGACCTGCAGGTTGGCGTCGATGTAGTTGCGGAGGCGGGTCACCTCTTCGTCGGTCAGGTCCCGGACCCGGGTGTCGGGGCTCGACTCGGTGGCCGCGCAGATCTGCCGCGCGGTTGTCCGGCCAATGCCGAAGATATAGGTGAGTGAGATTTCTAACCGCTTCTCGCGGGGGATGTCCACGCCTGAAATACGAGCCACAAAGTCTTCCTTACTCTCTTACGCCTGATCCGGTGCCATCAACCCTGGCGCTGCTTGTGGCGCGGGTTTTCGCAGATGACGATGACCCGCCGGTGCCGGCGGATCACTTTGCACTTCTCACACATCGGCTTGACACTCGGTCGAACCTTCACGTTCTCGTCCTTGTCTCGTACTACTCACACGGTGTCGACTTAATTGTGGTCCTGCGCACTGCGGCCCTGCCCGACCGGCACCACCCGGTGGCGACGCCGACTCACTTGTAGCGGTAGGTGATCCGCCCCCGGGCCAGGTCGTAGGGGGTGATTTCTACTTGCACACGGTCCCCGGGGAGGATGCGGATGCGGTGCATCCGCATCTTTCCGGAGCTGTGGGCCAGCACCTTGTGGCCGTTCTCGAGCTCCACCCGGAACATGGCGTTCGGCAACGGCTCGACGACCGTCCCCTCCAGCACGATGGCATCTTCCTTAGGCTTGGGCAGGTGAATCTCCTCGATACTCTGTCGTTCTCATACTTCGTCGGCCCGGGGGTCAACGTGCGCCACGGCCAACGATTTCGCTGTTCGTCCGCACCGCAATCGGGGGCACACCGGAGGAGCGCCACTGAGAGCGGGGCCGGCATGCCACAACACACCCGTGGCCAGCCGAATGACTAGTCTAGCCCTTCACCCGCAAATTGCCAGTTCGACCGTCCGACCCAGCCGGATCCACCCCACCCGGGCCGAATGCGGCCCCACCGGAGCCGGCGATCCATCAGAGAACGGTGAACACCTCCGGTCCGTCGTCGGTCACCGCGATGGTGTGCTCGAAATGGGCCGAAAGCCGGCCGTCGGCGGTCACTACGCTCCACCCGTCGTCGAGTTGGACCGTCCCTGCCGCTCCTGCATTGACCATCGGCTCCACTGCGAAGACCATCCCCGATTTCAGGGTGGGTCCCGGTGAGCCCGGCCAGTAGTTGGGCACCTGGGGCTCCTCGTGCATGGCCGTGCCGATGGCATGACCTACGTACTCCCGGACCACGGAGAACCCGGCGGCCTCGGCTACCTCCTGGACGGCCCGGCCCACCTCGTGGAGCCGGTTCCCCGGGCGGAGCTGCTCGATGCCGGCGAACAGGCTGCGCTCGGTGACCTCCATCAGCCGGGTGGCCTCGGCCGAGACCTCGCCGACGCCCATGGTGTAGGCGGCATCGCCGTGGTAGCCCTCGATGATCGCCCCGCAGTCCACCGAGAGGATGTCCCCCTCCTCGAGGACCACCGTCTCCGACGGGATGCCGTGGACGATCATGGCGTTGGGTGACGTGCAGATCGCCGCGGGGAAGCCGTGGTAGTTGAGGAAGTTGGAGCCCGCACTCCGCTTCTCGAGCACCCCTCGGGCCACCCTGTCGATCTCCATGGTGGAGACGCCGGGTCGGATGGCTGCCCGGGTGGCCTCGTGGATCTCAGCCACCACCCGTCCCGCCTTGCGCATCTTGTCCAGCTCGTCGGCATTGCGCCTCACGACGGCCACCCGGCCTTCTGGCCGCGCCGGTGCTCGATGACCTTGACCATCCGCCGGGTCACCGCGTCAGGGGTCCCGGTACCGGACACGGTCACCAGCTGATTGCGGCGGGTGTACCACTCAATGAGCGGTGCGGTCTGGTGCTCGTACAACTCGAGGCGCCGGGTGATGGCCTCTTCGGTGTCATCCTCGCGCTGGATCACCTCACCACCGCAGACGTCACAGGTCCAGTTTATGAGCGGCGGGGAGGACGTCGAGTAATTGGCGCCGCAGTCCACGCACACCCTCCGCGCCGCCAACCTCCGGAGCACCACGGTCGTGTGGATCTCGATGTCGACGACCAGGTCGAGGTCGTAGGGGGCCAGGGTGGATGCCAGGCGCTCGGCCTGGGACACCGTGCGGGGGCAACCGTCGAGCACGAAGCCCCGGGCCCGCACATCACTCTCCCCCAGGCGCTCGGCCACCATGTCCATGATCAGCCCGTCCCCTAGGAGCTCGCCCCGTTCCATCTGATCCTTGGCCTTCAGGCCGAGGGGGGTGCCTTGTTTGACCGCAGCACGCAGCATGTCCCCCGTCGAAACATGGGGAACGACGTAGTGGTGGGAGAGGCGCACGCACTGTGTCCCCTTCCCTGCCCCCTGTTTGCCGAGGACAACGAGCCTGGCTCCGGGTACCACCTACTTGAGGAAGCCCTCGTAGTTTCGC
>JADGOF010000222.1 GCA_017883105.1 Acidimicrobiales bacterium | reverse complement strand
GCCTTCGGCGACGCCGGCTTCCACGGTTCGACCGGCAACATCGCCCTCAACGAGCCGGTCGTCGGGATCGCCGGCACCCGTGACGGCCACGGCTACTGGATGGTGGCCTCCGACGGCGGTATCTTTGCCTTCGGCGATGCGCGCTTCTACGGATCGATTCCCCAGCTGTTCGCCAGTCAGGTCGGTGTCGATTGAGACCGACCCACGCGGCTCGGTGCACGACGGTCCGACCGCAGCGCAGGCACAACGTTCGGGCTGCAGTGCTGGCCATGACCGTGCTTGGGGGATCGGCCGCCGGCGTCCTCGCGGTCGCCCCGTCCGCATCGGCCTACCCTTCACCGACGGTCTCGTTCACCGGGCACGGCTACGGCCATGGCCACGGGATGGGGCAGTGGGGGGCGCTCGGCTATGCGCTGGCCGGAACCAGCTACCAGTCGATCGTGAGCCACTACTACGGGGGATCCGCACTCAGCGGACTGACCGGGGCCCAGGAAGCCACCAACCTGCGGGTCGACCTCACGGAGAACGACGGGAACACGGTCATCGTGACCTCGGGATCGCCGTTCTCCGTCGTCGGGGCGATCAGCGTGCCCGCCCATCAGGCCGTGTTGATGTTCCCGATCGGAGGAGGAAGGTGGAACCTTTCGACGGGAGCAGGGTGTGCCGGACCCACCTGGACACCAAGGGGGACGTACTCCAACCCAACCGCCACGCCGCAGAGCAATCCGCCGACCGGTGATCCGAACGCGGCCACCAAGGCCCTCCAGCTGTGCCAGGGCGGAGGCAACTTGACCGTGCGCGGGACGATCGAGGGGACCTACAATTCGCTCGGCGCCGCCCGGACCGTCAACACCCTCCCCCTCGAGCAGTACGTCTCCGCGGTGGTCCCCAACGAGTCCCCGGCGGGGTGGGGGGCGCTCGGCGGGGCGGGTCCCCAGGCGCAGCCATGGGGCTTCCAGGAGCTCGAGGCCCAGGCGGTGGCCGTTCGCTCGTACGCCATGGCCGGGCTCGGTTCCTACGGTGGGTATGCCGACACCTGTGACCTGGTCTGCCAGACCTATCGGGGGATCCGCAACGAGAGCGCCATCAGCGATCTGGCCGTCTCCGACACCTCGGCCGAGGTCATGGAGCTCCCCGGCGGTGTCGTCGCCGCCACCCAGTACTCGGCATCCACCGGTGGCTATACCAACCCGGGTGGGTTTCCTGCGGTTCCCGACACCGGTGACTCGGTGTGTGTGCCCGGTGCGTGCAATGCGAACCACACATGGACCACGTCGATCACCGTGGCCACCATCGATGCCACCTGGCCGCAACTCGGCACCCTGCAGGCCATCACCGTCACCGGACGCAACGGTGACGGTGACTGGGGAGGACGGGTCACCGCCATGACGCTGGTCGGCTCGAACCAGAACGTGTCGGTGACCGGTGATTCCTTCGCCGGCGCCCTGGGCCTGAAGTCGAACTGGTTCACCGTCACCTCGTCGCTGACCAGTCCCGCGGTGGCCATGGCCCCCACTGCGGACGGCAAGGGGTACTGGGTCGCCGGGTCCAACGGCGGGATCTTCAGTTTCGGTGACGCAGCGTTCCACGGTGCGGCCGACAACTTGGTGCTGCGCCATGCGGTGGTGGGGATGGCCTCGGCATCCGACGGGAAGGGCTACTGGCTGGTGGCCTCCGACGGCGGTGTCTTCGCCTACGGGGATGCGGCCTTCCACGGCTCTGCCGGCAACATTGTCCTCAACAAGCCGGTGGTGGGCATGGCGGCCACCCCCGACAGCAAGGGCTACTGGCTGGTGGCCAGCGACGGTGGGATTTTCGCCTACGGGGATGCGGCCTTCCACGGCTCTGCCGGCAGCATCGTCCTCAATCGTCCGATGGTGGGGATGGCAGCCACCCCCGACGGGAAGGGCTACTGGCTGGTGGCCAGCGACGGTGGGATTTTCGCCTATGGCGACGCCCGCTTCTCGGGGTCGATGGGCGGCCGTCCCCTCAACCAGCCGATCGTGGGGATGACGACCGTACCGCAGGGCGGTGGCTACCGCCTGGTGGCCGCAGACGGCGGGATCTTCTCGTTCGGCAATGCGGTCTTCTACGGATCGACGGGCTCGATTGTCCTGGCCAAGCCGATCGTGGGGATGTCCTCGACGTCCGTCGGCCACGGCTACTGGATGGTGGCCTCCGACGGCGGCATCTTCGCCTTCGGCGACGCCCACTTCTACGGTTCGGCAGCCGGCTGACGGTTGTTCTTGACAAGTCCGCGGTTGATCAACGGGACGGTGTGTATCGACAGTGGTTGGCACGGAACCGGGGACTTGTTCCGAAGCCGGTTGCGGGTACAGGACGAGGAGGAATCGGCCGATCACTGAGTTGTGCCTACGGCAGGTCCTAATGTTCACCGTGCAATGCAAGACGAACGGAACGACGGGAACAGTGCCGGCCCGACAACCGTCGCCCAAGGTGCCGATGCGGCAGACCAGGGCCTCCAACCAACGCCCTCTGTCCTGATCGAGGATCGTCCGTCGACACACTGGGGGAAGGGCCGGCCGTGGCGGGCCATCCTGTTCGCTCCGACGGGAGACGGTCAGACCCGCCGGCGCGGAACCGACGGGATCCGTCTGGCGTTCGCTGTCCTGGTGGTCCTTCTGTGTTGGATCTTCACCCACGCCAACTCGAGTGCCGAACACAGCATTGCCACCACCCTGGCATCACCACCGAATGGCATCGTGTGGCTGGTCAGTGCCATCTGGTGGATCGCGTCGGTGGGAGTCATTGTGGTCATTGCCGCGCTGGCGCTCATCTCCCGACGGTGGTCCGCCGTCCGCGACATCGGTCTCTCCGGACTGGTCGCCTATCTGTTATGCATCCTCTCGACCCTGCTGTTAGGGGGTGACGGTGGGCGTCCTCCGACTCCGTCACTCCATCAGTTCGACCTCTCCTTTCCTCTTGCCCGGGTGGCGGCCACCGTCGGTGTCGCCACCACCGCCCTTCCCTATCTGAGCCGTTGGTTCCAACGCGCTATCGAGACGGCCATCGTGCTGCTGGCGGTGGCAGCCGTGGCCAACGGCTCGGGCCTCCCCATGGCGGTGTTGGCCGGCGTGGCCACCGGTTGGGGGGTGACCGCTCTCGTGCATCTGGTATTCGGCTCGCCCCTGGGCCTTCCGTCCACCGGCGAGATGGTGGTGCTGTTGTCTGATCTCGACCTGTCGGCCACCAGGGTCAAGCCCAGTCCTCATCAGGAGTGGGGTGTCGGTCGGTTCTCCGGCCAGGTGGGAGGGGCCAACATCGACATATCGGTGTACGGGCGGGATGCGTCGGATGCCCAACTCCTGGCCAAGACGGCCCGGTTCCTCTTCTACCGTGATTCGGGACCGACGCTGGCCCTCACCCGGCGCCAGCAGGTGGAGCATGAGGCGTACCTGATCCTGATGGCCGAACGGGCCGGCGCCCGGGGGCCCGCCGTGCTGGCGGCCGGACCTGCCGGTCCCGCCCATGATGCGCTGCTGGTGACCCAACCGCCGGGCGGTCGTCTGCTGTCCTCGTTCCCGCCGTACGTCATGGTGGAGGATCCGGTCGAACCAGGTGGCACCCCCGGAGTCCATCAGCACGGGCCACCGGACACTCCGGGACAGGACACCGCTCCACCCGCGGATGCGACTACGGGAGGCGCTCGGGGCGACCACGCCGAGCAGATCGTCGTCGACGACCGGTCGCTCGACGACATCTTCCGGCAGGTGATTGCGTTGCGGGCAGCGGGGATCGCCCACGGCTCGCTGTCGATCGAGACGATCGTGCTCGACGACCACGGTTCGGCGGGACTGATCGACTTCCGGGCCGCCTCCACCGGCGCCAGCGCCGACCAACTTCATCGCGACATGGCCGCAGCGCTGGCTGCCGCGTCCATCGTGGTCGGGCCGGAGCGGGCGGTTGCGGCAGTGGGAAGAGCCGCTCCGCCCGAGGCGGTCGTGGCCGCACTGCCCTTCCTGCAGCGGGCCGCCCTCGACCCGGTCGCCTCGAAGAGCCTCCGTGGGAAGAAGGGCGTGCTGACCGCGCTCCGCGATCAGGGAGCGTCTGTGGCCGGTATCGAGGTTCCCAAGCCGATCGAGCCGCGCCGGATCAGCTGGGTGACGCTGCTGTTGGTGGTGGGAACGCTCATCGGGGGATGGGCCCTCATCGGCGTGCTGGTCAACGTCACCAAGTCGTGGAGCACCATCACCGGGGCCGCGTGGGGTTGGGTTGCGCTGGTCTTCGTGCTGGCCCAGACCGCCTATCCGGCCATCGCCGTCACCACCGTGGGCTCGGTGACCAATCCGCTGCCCTACGGCCGCACGCTGGCCCTCGAGGTGTCCAACACCTTCGTCGCACTGGCCGGTGGATCGATGGCGGTGCTGGCCACGCGGGTCCGCTTCTTCCAGAAGGAGGGTTATGACGGCACCTTGGCGGTGAGTTCGGGCGTCCTGGTCAGCACAGCGAGCTGGATCGTGAAGGGCGGCCTCTTCCTCGTCGCCCTGCCGCTCGCCATCAGCAAGCTGCACTTCACCACGTCTCCCTCCGGTGGGGGAAGCGGCGGCGGCGACTCCCAACTGGTGTGGACCATCGTGATCGCGGTGGTGGGCGTCGGGTCATCCTCGGGCTGATCTTCGCCGTGCCTCGATGGCGCCGGTTGGCCGCCGAGAAGATCCGCCCCAAGGCATCCGAGGTGTGGACGCATCTGAAGGTCCTGG
>JADGOF010000221.1 GCA_017883105.1 Acidimicrobiales bacterium | reverse complement strand
CCGGTCAGCCGCTACTTCGTGGATGCCCGGGTGCTCTCCATCTTCGAGGGTGCGGACGAGACGCTGGCCCTCAAGGTCATCGCACGCGGGCTGCTGCGCAACGCCGGGAGCTGAACCACCGGGGCCCGGCGAGCCCCACGGACAGCGCCTCTCTCATCGAAGCAGTCAGGGTGGACAGTCGCACACTGACGTGAGCTCGAACTGGGTGTCCCAGGGGAGTCGGACCGGATCGACGTCGATCACCGGCCACTGGATGAAGCAACGCTCGAAGGGAGCGAACGGGCCGTCTGCGGAATGGCGTCCGACCTCGAGCTCGCGCTGTTCCAGCGCCCGACACTCAGCCGGCCGATCGGTTCAGACCGGCCCGCTCACCCCGGGTCACGAACTTGGTGGCCATCTTGCGGGAGGCCTCGTCGATCATCTCGTCGCCGAACATCACCGCGCCGGCCCGATCGTCCTCAGTGGCCTTCCGGTAGGCGTCCAAGATGCTCCAGGCCTTGTCGAACTGCTCCTGGGTAGGTGAGTACACCTGGTTGAGGACACCCACCTGGTCGGGGGTGAGTGCCCACTTTCCGTCGTAGCCGAGGACCCGGGTCCGCTGGGAGAACTCGCGTAGGCCGTCGAGCTCGCGGATCTTGAGGAACGGACCGTCGATGACCTGGAGACCGTTGGCCCGGCCGGCCATCAGGATCTTCGAGAACACGTAGTTGAAATGGTCGCCCGGGTACTCGGGAATGGAGACGCCACCGGTCAGCACCGGCATCTCCATGGACGCGGCAAAGTCAGCCGGACCGAAGATGATGGTCTCGAGACGGGGCGACGCCGCGCAGATCTCCTCCACGTTGATGAGTCCCCGGGTCGTCTCGATCTGGGCTTCGATCCCGATATGGCCGACAGGGAGTCCGCACTTCTTCTCGACTTGGGTCAGCAGAAGGTCGAGGGCCACCACCTCGGCGGCGGACTGCACCTTGGGCAGCATCAGTTCGTCGAGACGCTCTCCGGCGTTGGAGACCACTTCGATCACGTCGCCGTAGGTCCACTCGGTGTCCCAGGCGTTGATCCGCACGCACAGGACCCGGTCGTCCCACGACAGGTTCTTGATGGCGTCGGCCACTTTGGCCCGGGCGGCATCCTTCTCCAGCGGTGCCACCGAGTCCTCGAGGTCGAGGAAGCTCATGTCCGCCGGCACCGTCGGTGCCTTGGCCAGGAAGCGTTCGTTGGACCCGGGCGACGACATGCACGAGCGGCGGGGCAGATTGCGGGAACGATCGGACATGCAGAAATGGTACGGCCGATTTGGGTGAAGCCCAAACCGGCTGCGGACGAGAGGGACCTCCGGACCGGATCGGACCGGACCCGGTATCGGCTACCTGGCCACTTCGACGACCGTACGGCCCACCGAGCGACGCTGCTCGTGGTCGTCGAGGGCGGCCCCCGCCTCCTCCATCGGGACCCGCCGACCCACGAACGGCCTGATGGCGCTTTCCGCCGCCAACCGCATCAGATCGGCGTGTACCTCGTCGGCCACGTCGCGTCCGTAGGGGTTGAATCCGAACCGGCGCATGCCGGGGTCGACGTCCTCCACCCATGCCAGCATGACCCCCACGATGTCGATATTGCCGATGCAGGCCATGCGCAGCGGTCTCCCGGTCATGCCGTTGTCGGCATCATCGGCGAAACCCACCGCCAGGTAGCGGCCACCCCGTGCGACGCAGCGCCACGAGCGCTCGACGAAGTCGCCACCGGCTAGGTCGTAGACCACGTCAGCGCCCACGTCGTCGGTGGCGGCGAGGACCGCCTCGACGAAGTCCTCGGCCGTATGGTCGATGACCAGGTCGGCCCCGAGCGACGCGCACAGGGCTCCCTTCACGGGCCCACCGGCCACCGCGATGACCCGGGCCCCGGCGGCTTTGGCCAGTTGGATCCCTGCGGTGCCCAGACCGCTGGCCGCCGAGTGCACCACCAGGGTCTCACCGGCCTGCAGCCGTCCCCGGCGGAACAGGGCCAGATCGGAAGCCTGGAACGGCAACAGGAATCCGGCGGCCTCGGCATCGTCGAACTGTCCAGGGGCATCGAAGACGGAGACGGTGTCGGCGATGGCGTACTCGGCGATTCCCCCCAGCGCGTTCTTGGTGATGGCCACCACCCTCTTGCCCAGCCACGATTCCGCACCTTCGCCGGTCGCCTCGACCACGCCGCACGCGTCCATTCCTAGGGTGAAGGGCGGGGGCGTGGGCACCGACACCAGCTTCCCCCGGCAGCGGTCGATGTCGTTGAAGTTCAGAGATGCCGCACCGACCGCCACCCGCACCTCCCCGGGCCCCGGCTCCGGTCGCTCGATGGTGCGCACCGCCAGAACCTCTCCCGGCGGGCCATGGCTGGTGACCTGCAGCGCCCTCATCAGCGTCATGTGGCTTCCCCTTGTGTCCTCAACCGACCGACAGGGCGCGATCCCCGACGACTTGTCCCATCGGGACCTTGCATGAGACGTTGCGACCTTACCGTCCCGCCCGCCGGGAACCGGGCCGGCGAGCGTTACGACGCGGGCGACGCGGCCCGGTCGATGCGGATCTGATCGGCCAGCACGTCGGGGGTCATCTGCTCGGAAAGCAAGTGTTCGAATCGGGCGGGATCGCCTCTAACGTACGACCGGCACAACGGCAGACCCTCGACGTAGCAGGTGAGGTAGGCCCGCCAGGTGGGATGGGTCAGGAACTCGACGGACTTGGCTGCTCGATCAGCCGACAGCAGCCCCCATCGGGCCACTTCGTCGGTCACCG
Source organism: Acidimicrobiales bacterium (assembly GCA_017883105.1). Taxonomy (GTDB): domain Bacteria; phylum Actinomycetota; class Acidimicrobiia; order Acidimicrobiales; family RAAP-2; genus Bog-756. The sequence continues at coordinate 1,942 of JADGOF010000221.1, read as the reverse complement.
TCTCCGGATCGGCCCCGTCCACGTGGAGCCGGAAGGCGGCATTCTGTCGGACCGCACCCAGCGCCTCGCCGGCCTCGGAGACGGCGGCCACCACCTCGGCGTCGTATCGGATGCCCAGTGGTCGCAGGTGGTCGGCCACGATGGCCTCGGGTCGGCGGCCCATGACCACCTCCAGCCCGAGATCGGCCAGACCCTCGGCCAACAGGCACTGCGGGGTCCCGACCAGGAAGATCGACTCCTCCCACCACCGACGATGCCGGACCAGCCCGACCTCCTTGCGGGTGTGCTCCGTGTGATGCCCCGGATACGACTCGTGGGCCACAAGATGGGCCAGGCCGGTCGACAACACGGGCAGGTCGGTGTTGACCGCCACCCGGCTCTGGAGATCGCCGAGGTAGTAGTTGAAGCCCGACCACGGCTGGTCGGTGACCAGTTCGAACTCGACGTGCTCCCCGTCCGGCAGCCCGAACAGCGTGCGAGTCCGCTCCCGCAGATCCTCGGCCAACGAGTTGATGGCGTCGTGCAGTCGGTCGACAGGAACGGCGTGGGACTCGCGCCATGTCACCAGCCGCTCGGCGAGGGGACCCGAACCAGGCAGCACCTCGTCCAACAGCCGGTGCGCCTCGAGGAAGACCTCGTTATCCACCCGGGCCGGTCGCACCCCGTAACAGGCCTCCACCTCATCGGCGTAGCCGAGGGACTCGCCGGCGAGCTTGCGGGCGGTGGTCAACAAGCCGACCACCTGGGCCCGCAGCCAGTGCCGTCGGGCCGGGGCCGCGCTGTCTTCGCTGATCCTGCCCGATGCCACCGGGTCCAGCGCTCCCCCGGCGTCGATGGCGGCCAGTAGGGCCTTGGCGTCGGAGACCAGTCGTTCGGGTGGCGGCATGGCTTCCGCACTGACCGATGCCGCCCGGTCGGGTGGGCCGTAGTAGGCGTCGACCATCCCGCCGATGTGGCGACCCAACTGAAGACCGAGCGTCAGGTACTCATCGACCAGGCCTGAGGCCGCCACGCCGACTCAGCTCAACTGCTCTCGGAAGAAGGCGATGGTGCGGTCCCAGAGCAACTCAGCCGAATCGTGGTCGTACGCCTCGGGTCGGTCCTCGTTGAAGAACGCATGGCCCGCCCCCGGGTAGTGGTGGAACTGGACATTCTTGCCCATCCCCTGGAGCTCGGCCTCGAGGGCACGGGCCGCGTCGGGTGTGAAGAAGTCGTCCTCCTCTGCCGCGTGGCCGAGGACCGCAGCCCCCAACTTCGAAAAGTCAGGTTGGGCATCGGGCCAGGGGATGAGCCCGTACGCGGGGACCACCGCTGCGACCGCATCGGGCCGTTGGGTTCCGAGCACCAGGGCCAGTCCGCCTCCCATGCAGAACCCGATGACCCCCACATGGGTCCGGCCGGTACGGCGGATCAGCTCGTCCACGGCGCCGCTCAGATCCTTGGCCGCACTCTCCATCTTGAGGGCCATCATCTGCTTCCCAGCCTCGTCCGGCTCGGTGAGCGGCACGGTGGTGCCGTGGTAGAGGTCGGGGGCCAGTGCGGTGAAGCCCGCTAGGGCGAACCGGTCACAGGTCCGCTTGATCTGGTCAACGAGGCCCCACCACTCCTGAAGAACGATGATTCCGGGTGCCGATCCCGCACCGTCAGCAGGAAAGGCGATATAGCCCTGGCCGCTACTTCCATTGCTCGGAAATTCAATGATTTCGCCCATGGGCCACGACCCTACCGTGCCTGTCGTCCGGTAGCCTCCTTGATCACGTTCCCGCGTTGTCGAGTGCAGCCGTTCACCGCGATGTCACATGCGGAGACGGAGAACATCCGGCACAACATCCCAGTTCAGACTGGTTTTTGTGGGGGGGGTCCTTGTGGGCTGGAGCTGGTTGGACTAGAAAGTAGTGCGATATGACTCACGCCGAGCAGTACTCGACGTCAGAGCCAGGTG
>JADGOF010000220.1 GCA_017883105.1 Acidimicrobiales bacterium | reverse complement strand
CAGGTCCCACCCGCAGCGACGGAGCAGGGCGAGGTCCTCGACCTCTGCGGCGTCGATGGCGAGGGCCGGTGCCAGCGGAACGGTGGTCATCCCCGGGAGGCCGGCGAACGAGCGGAAGGAGTGGGCACGCTGCCCGAGGAACTCCCCCTGCCAGGTCACCGAGCCGTAGCTGCGCCAGTTCGCCACGGTGGTCATAGCCGCCAGGGAGGGGGACGTGTCGGTGGCCCATGCGTCGAGGACGACAGGGGGCAGGAGATGGTGCCACGTAGTCGCCCCCACCGGGACGGTGCAGGACGGGGTGCCGACGCCGGCGCCGACCGTCGCGAAGAAGGTGTGCCCGTCGAAGCCGAGGTCATGGCCGTCCACGACGTGCCAGACCTGGGTGAATCCCGGGTCGAGGTCGACGTAGATCCGCACGGGCACCCGCGAGGTGAGCTCGGGGAGGCGGAGGCAGCCCGACAGGTTGACGTGGACGTCCCAGTCCGCCCGCCGGAGTGCCGCACGGTCGAGGCCGGCTGACTCGTCGCACGTGGCCCCGAGCAGCGACCACCGCCCGTCGAATCCGTGCCTGGTCAGGACCTGGTCGCAGTAGGCGGCGTTCACCGATCCCGCCCGGTGGGGCCCGAAGGGGACGACGTCCTCGGCTGCGAGCTGCTCGACGAACCACACGTCGTGGCCGAGGGAGCGCAGGCCGAGCAGGTACTGGAGGACGGCCCAGGTGGCCCCGCCCTGGTACGGCGTCGAGCCGATGCGACCGCTCACCAGGATCCGCAGACCTCCCGCGGACGGCGGCCGGCTCATTGGACCCCGACCTCGTCGAGGAACCGCCCGAGCACGGTGGTCGAGTCGAAGTAGGTCTCGGCCAGGGCGCGTGCCGCATCGGCATGGCCCGCGTAGTCGCCGGCGATGCGCCGCTCGCCGGCGCGTGCGCTGTCCAGGGAGTCGAAGGTCACCAGGCCCTTGCCCACCGGGAAGGCGCCCCCGAGCCCGGTGTCCTGGACAAGCACCGGTCGGCCCGAAGCCAGGTACCGGAGCGAGCGGTCGGAGAACCAACCGCACCCGGTGCGGGCGTAGACCCCCTGGGCGGCCGAGCATTCGGCCCCGGAGCCCTGGACGTAGGAGCGGAAGTCGTCCGGCGTCCGGGCCACGACGGCGGGATCGACGACGTGCCACCCGTTGTCGGTCAACAGGCCGAGGTCGTCGGCGTCGTCGGGGTGGATGCGGAGCGCGAGCTCGTGGACGGCGTCGTTGTCCCGGGCGAGCGGGACCAGGCGCCGGAATTCGTGGTGCTTCCCGCCGAGGGTGCCGTCGCCCACGGGTCCGAGTCCGTTCCGCCAGCTGGCCACCGTGGTGTAGCGACCGGCGCCCGGTCCGGGGGTCACCGGCCAGTCGGCCAGGACGACCGGCTGGCGGACGGGGCGCCAGTCGATGCCCCCGGTCGGGATCCTGCACCCGGGGCTCCCGAGTTTCTCCGCGATCGAGAAGTAGGTGTGGTGTCCGGCCAACCCGGCGGCCGGATCACCCGTCTGGTGCCAGTACTGCGTCCAACCCGGGTCGATGTCCACGTACGCTCGGTGGGCCCGGGGGAAGAGCTCGGCGGCCGGGAGGTGTCCCCCGATGTTAACGACCAGGTCGGCGTCGCGGGCGGCGTCGAGGCCCTCGGCCCCGGCACCGAACACGACCCGACCGCCGTCGACCCGGAGTACGGCCCTCCCCGACAGGCCGAACGCTGCCGTGACCTCCTCGAAGTACGCGCGGTTGTACGAGACCTCGGGGGCGCACGGGGCACCGTTCCGGTCGACGCAGGTCGACGAGGCGATGTCCTCGACGAGCCACGTGTCGACCCCGAGGTGGCGGAGGCCCGACACCCAACTGAGGCGGACCCAGGCCTCACCTCCGTAACCGGCCTTGTTGGCCAGTGCGCCGCCCACGACCGCCGTGGTCACGCCGGCTCCAGGACCGAGTCGACCAGCCGGGACAGCACCCGGTCGGAGTCGAAGTGGTCCTCGGCCAGGGACCGGGCCGCCGCCGCGTGGTGCGCATAGCGGTGGTGGACGTCGTCGAGGCATGACCGGGCCCCGGCGACGTCGTCGAACACCACCAGACCGTCGCCGACAGGCAGGTGTGCGGCGAGGCCAGTGTCCTGGGCGACGACCGGCCGTCCGGACGCCAGGTAGCAGGCGCTCCGGTCGGACACCCATCCGCCGCCCGTCTGCACGTACATGCCCTTGGCCACCAGGAACTCGGCGGTCGATCCCCGGACGTAGCGGCGGAAGTCCGAGGGCGTCGCCGCGACCGCGGCCGGGTCCACCAGGTCCCATCCGGCGGCGACGAGCATTGCCCGGTCGGCGTGGTCCTCGGGATCGATGTCGAGCGCCAGCTCGAGGGACCAGGGCGACCCGGTGGCGACCCCGGCGAGGCCGCGGAACTGGTGGGCGCGGAGGCCGTACCGGGTGCCGTCGTGTTCGACCGGGTCGAACGGCCCCCGCCAGGTGACCACACTGGTGACGGCCCGCCCGGGCGCGAGGGACACGGGCCACTGGTCGAGCACCACGGGCGGCAACGTCGTCCGCCAGTGCACGCCGAGCGTGGGCACGGAGCACCCGTCGGTCCCGACACCGGTCCCCACGGTCAGATGGACGTCGTGGTCGGCGGTGACGTCGGCCAGTCCGGAGGCCGCCCACATCTGCGGGAACCCGGGGTCGATGTCGAGGAACGCCCGGCACCGGGCTTCGTCCCGGAGCGCGGGGTCGTCGAGGAATCCCATCACGTCGAGCAGGAAGTCGGCCCGTGCCAGGTCCGAGACGAGGGCCGAACGGCTCCGCCCCAGTGGCTCGTCGTCCCCGTCGACCAGTAGGACGTAGTCCTCGGCGAGTCCGAATGCCGCCAGCACGGCGCGGGCGTAGCGGTAGCCGACGGACCGGCCCGGGGTCACGGGTCGACCGGCGCCGTCGACGCACTGCGACCGTGGCAGGCGGTCGACCAGGGTCACCCGCCAGCCCAGCCTCCGGAATCCGAGCAGGTAGGACAGGACCGCCCAGGCGTGACCACCCCGCCCCGGGCACTGGGCGAGGGCCATCGCCACCACAACGGAACCCCCGTCCCCGGTGTTCGGCGATCGGGTGGTCACGAGGGACCCTCGGGGCCCGACGGCGGTCCGACAGTCACGGGGCCTCCGGCTCCGGGACCGGCGGGGCAGGCGCCGTCTGCCCGGGGTCGTGCGCCGGCAGCGTGCCGAGGACCTGGTCCAGGCGGTGGTGCATGCGGCGGCTGCGACTCGGCCGCACCGAGTAGCCGAAGTCGGCGAGCAGGGGGCCGAAGAGGTCCTCGCAGCGCCCGGGCAGCTCCGGGTGGATGGCGGCCAGATCGGTGCGCCACCGCCCGATCGAGGCGGCCGGGTCCGACGTGGTCCGGTGGCCGTCGAGCTCCGGGCTGGACGCGCTCGCCGTCTCGAGCACCCGGGCGACGACAGCTGGCGTGTGGGACAGGCCGAGGTGGCCGAGGACCCGGCCCACCGTGTCGGCCGGAGCGGTCACTAGGTCCTCGTAGCCCACCAGCAGGGACGACGGCCGCCGACGCTCCCAGGAGCGGAGCAGTTTGCCGAGGTCCATCTGCAGCTGGGTGACAAAGTCGAGGTCGTCCGCCAGCAGCTCCCGGCCGAACGACTGCCGCTTCCGCTTGGCGTCGAACGCGATGGCCGAGCAGACGACGTCGCGGATGTCGCGGACCAGGATGATCTCCTGCCACTGCGGATACAGGTCGGCCAGCACGTCGGGAACGTGGTCCGGCAGGCACTTCTCGGCGAAGTGGCCGGCGCCCGCGCCGCCGTCGACACGGCCGTAGAACTCGTCGAGCGACTGCTGGGCGCACGCGCCGAGCAGTGCGGGTTGCCGGACGCCCAGCCACTGGTTGAGGTCGGGGGACCCGGCCAGGAAGTCGCCGAAGTACGGGTTGTGCCCCACGCGTTCGGCATCGGCCGTCAGGGTCTCTGGGTGGGCCGACCGGGCGTGGTCGGCGGGGCCCGCGGCGACGAGGAGCAGATGTGCCCAGTGCTTGGCCACGCCGAGTTCGTAGGGGTACTGGGGGTGGACGGCGATGTCGGGATGGCTGCCGAGGAGGCGCATCAGCCAGGTGGTGCCCATGCGGCCCAGGCTGGTCACGCTGATCGGGGCCAGCCGGGATGCATAGGGCGTGGTCAGTCCTCGATGCGCCACGTGGACGGTGCCCAGGTGCGTCGGCACGCCGTCGGCGTGGACGGCGACGGCCTCGAGGGGGGCGGACGCCGGGAGACCCAGGATGCCGACGTGCAGTCGGAAGCCGGAGCGACCAGATCCCTCCTGCGACGGGAACGCGGCGGCGACGTCGGCCCGTTCGATGTCGACGGGCGTGCGTCCGACCATATCCCCGTCGTGGAGCACGTGGACCTCGACGGGCGGGGACCCGCGGCCGACCACCCACCCGGCGACGACGAGGGACCAGGTGTCCCCCGCATCGCCCGCCTGCGGGCTGTCGAGGGCGGCGCCGGCGATGGAGGTGGAGCCCTCGACCATGGCGACGGTGCACTGCCACTGGGGTCCGGTGCCAAGCGTGGGTGCGCCGGCGGGGTCGGCCTGCGGGAACTCGGTCACGGCGGTCATGCCCGTGCCACCACGGCGTACTCGCCCACGGCGTCGTAGGACCGCTGGGAGAAGCCGCCCCCGAGGGGGTAGAACACCCAGGCGCACTCGAACCCGGCTTCCCAGAAGAGGTGGAGCAGGACCTGGGGGAAG
>JADGOF010000219.1 GCA_017883105.1 Acidimicrobiales bacterium | reverse complement strand
CTGCGCACCCATACGACGACGACGGGGATCATGGCCAGGGCCATCAAGCTGTCCCCGGCGACCCACATGATGGCGCCACCGATGTGGAGGTCGCTGATGAGCGACGGACCCCAGGTCCGGTGGGCGTTGAGGTAGGCGGAGAACATCTCGTGGTTGGCCGACAGCAGGACCAACCCGCTGAAGGTGTCGATGGGTACGGCCAGCATCAGGTAGACGAGCCGGAGGGGGGGGATGAGTGGGTGCCTGGTCGGTTCGATGGCCACGACCGGTCGCCAGAAGAGGTAGCCGACGATCAAGAACATGAGGTGCTCGTTGTCGTGAGCAAGATCGTTGGTGAGCATCGTGTTGTAGAGGCCGGTGAGGTGCACCGCGGGGACGAGGACGGTGTACAGAAGGAAGCCGGTGATCGGATGGCCGATGACACCGGCCACCTGGGAGTCCAGGACCCTGGTGACGGTCCCATGTGCGGTTCCGGTCGTCGACCTGACCAGCAGCTCGAGCGGTGCACCCATGGCGATCAGCGGTGCAGCCAGCATGATCAGCATCAGGTGCTGGATCATGTGGTCGTAGAAGAGGGTGTCGTCGTAGACACCGACGACCAGTTCGATGGCGATGAAGACGAGTGCCATCGCGCCCAGGAAGGCCGCAGTGCGCTTCGCGGACCACGGTCGATCCGGGTCCATCCTGTTGACCCGGATGGCCCCCCACACGTAGAGAGCAGCGGCTCCCCCGATGAGGATGCTCGGGGTGAAGGCGATCGCGGTCGATCCGAGGTGCCGTCCGATGTCCGGCAGGGCGACGTCACCGAGGAGGTGCAGAAGCAACCTGCTCACGACTCCCGGTGGCGCGCTGGCGGTTGCCGATCTGACATTCTACGGAACGTAGTTCTACGTCCTGTAGAGAAGCAAGCCTCCGGTTGGTACACTGCCGAACCGACCGGCAACCACTGGAGGGACGTTGGTACGGCTCGGAGACCTGGAACGACGGGTGATGGAGATCCTCTGGGTCGAGTTCGGCTCGGAACTGACCGGCCGAGAGGTCGCCGAGCACCTTCCGGGCTACGCCTACACGACCGTGCTCTCACGGTGCTGACCCGGCTCGAGAAGAAGGGGCTCGTGCGCCACGAGCGGACTGGGTCGCTGCACCACTTCGCGGCTACGGCCACCCGGGAGTCGTACATCGCCGCCCTTATGCACGATGCCCTCGACGTGGGGTCGGATCGGGACGCAGCGTTGGTCCGGTTCGCCGAGACCGTATCCCCCACCGAGGCCGCCGTGCTGCGACAGGCCCTGGACGACATGGCGAATTCGGGAACCACGCCCCGGCCGTGAACTACGCGCTCGGGCTCGCTGCCCTCTGTGTGGTGATGTTCGGGCCTGCCGGCCCGCTGCTGGCCCGAGCCCAGTGGACCCACCGCGCTCCGCGAGCCGCGGTCGCTCTGTGGCAGGCGATCGGCATCTCCGGTGCGCTGGCCGCCATCGGCTTCGGGCTCGCGGTGACCGTCCTGCCCGCCCACGCCGGGTTGCGGGGCGGAATCGCTCGCCTTGGGCACCAGGCGATGGGGGGCCATCCGCTCCAGGAGCTCGGCATCAGCGGGGCACTGGGCCTGACGTTGGCTAGCGACGTCTGCATCGTGCTCGTCATCGGGCTGGTAACCACCGGAATTCGAACCACGATGGACCGGTCACGCCATCGCCAGCTGCTCGACCTGGTCAGCCACAGTGTCGACGAAGTACCGGACGTGCACGTGCTCGATGACCCGCGGGTGACCGCCTACTGCCTCCCGGGTGTGCGACCGCGCATCGTGGTGAGCGCCGGCGCACTGAGTCTGCTCGGACATCACGAGATCGGAGCGGTAGTCGCCCACGAACGGGGACATGCCCATGGCCGGCACGGCGTGGTGATGCTGCCCTTCGCTTCGATGGATTCGCTCCTGCGGTGGATGCCGTATGTCCGCCACGCGCGGACCGAGGTGGCGCTCCTCCTGGAGATGGCGGCCGATGACTTCGCTGTACGTTCGAGCCGGCCGCGGATCCTCGCCAGCGCCCTCCTCGAGATGTCCGCTTCGGGTGCGCCGCCCACCTGTGCATTCGCTGCCAACTCGACAGCGGTCGCCTCGAGAATCCATCGACTGCTCCGCCCGGGTAGGACGTCGATCTCAGTTGCGGCAGTGGCACTCGCGGCCTCGACCGTAGTGCTTATTCTTCCGCTCTCTGCTCTAGTCTGATTCGCCGCCAGCATGTCTCCGATTGGCGGTCGCTGGGCATCCCCTCAGAATGCTGGCGGCTCGGGAATCGCTATCTGGCACTGCACTTGGCGGCTTGCCCACTCCAGCAAACGGTTCGCGTCGCTCCACCCGAGCGGTCGGGTGACCGGACAGCAAATCGAGATCGGCGCCTGAGTGCGCCAGATCGACGGCTCCCGGAGACTCCGCAAGGTCCTGGTTCGTCCGTGAGACCGACCGGGCCAGACCGAACGCGCGCACAGGAGTCCGGCGCCGGCCTCCCCCAATACGCGGCCACGCAGAATGACGCCCCACTCGGCCGCCTACCCGGCTTACGATGCACGCCGAACCGGCGTTCGGTGCGCCCCCCACAGCCTGATTCCTCAGGTCGTAGAAACGCCTTCGCAAGGCGGTCAGCCGCTTGAATCGATGTCGATAGAGACTCGGGCTCGGTGGTGGCTGCTTGGAGCGGGTCCAGGCGTTCGGGACCGGACAACACGACTGTCCACCCCCCGACCCTCGGGTCATCACGTCGATGATGGGAGCGCCACCGTCTACTCGCCATCGCTCCCCCGCCGTCCCACGCCGAACGCCGTCCCGAGACTTACGGCCGTCTGCTCCACGGCATCGGCGGCTCTGCCCAGATCGTGGATCAGATCATCCAAGTCGGCGGGCATTGCGTGATTCGTGTTCGCCCACTTCGCCAGCTGGTTGACATTGTTGGCCAACCTGGCCAACACAATCCGCGCCAACTCGGCATCCCGTTGCGCTCGACTCCGCTCCGCAGACAATCGTGCCGACCCCGAGAGTGCCGTCTCGATGAGAAAGCGTTGAGCTGACCGGCGGTGCTTGACCGCTCGGCGGCGGATTTCGCGGTCTTCCTCCTCCGTCACACGGACATAGATCACCCGGGTCCGGCCACCCGGCAACCGCCTCATCGGAACCATCCTCTCGGCCGGTGAACTCTTGCTCTCCTCGTCAGTCTCGCCCACGGGGAGCTTCATTTCGCCCAGCGCAGCGCCGCCGAGAGGATCTCGGGGACAGGTTTCGAGCGAGACCAACGGCCACGCCAACACGATCCGCTTAGCGGATTGTCCATCTTGCCGTCGCGTCATGAACCCCTCATGGCGAGTGAAGTTCGAGCGAGAGGGCGATTGGAGAGGGGGCCCTCCGGGCTCGCTGTCATTCTTCGCTACCGGCCCGGGATGACGGTCACCGATTGCGGCCTGGGCGGGGGTATGCGATATTGCCATGCCGAAGGCTCTCTGGCCCAGTGAGCTGGCCATACGCCTTCACCACCGGGAAGGAGATTGCGGGCCAAGAGCCCTCGGCCCGTTCGCGCCAAAGGAGGAACCGGGCGGGACGATGGCGATGCTGGGGCCTGGTTCGTGTGTGGCGCACCAGACGTTGGAACCTGTTCCGTACTTCAATGACTCCCCGACGCAGTCATGAGGGGGTTCATGATGAACATGATGAACCCCCTGGTCTGGGGTTTTGCCGTTTCCATCGCCTTGCCATACGCAGGAGCACGGGCCAGTCCGGCCATCCTGTCGGTCCGTGACGAGGGTTTTGATGAGACTCTTGACCAGGTACTTTCTCCGTCCTCAGATTCGCTGAGGCGTTGAACTGGTGTTCTGTCGACCGGCAAGGATCTCTCGAACGTTCTCCCGGTCATGAGCGGTTTCATCAGGGTCGTCCTTCATCGGACACTCTCCGGCAGCATCCAGCCCCCGGCCTCTGTTGGTGCTGACTTCAGGAACCACCACCGTCTACGTCTACGGGCACGATCAGCTCGCACCGTTGGCACCATGCTGCCGAGGAAGCCCGGTCACTGGGATGCACCAACCCGCCGCACAAGCCACAGCAATAGATCACGACTGAGTCTCTGTCTGCTGCTCGCATGGCGGGTGTAGGACAATCCACTGCTTCAGTTAGCCCTTCGTCCCCGACGACATCGCTTGCGTGATCAGATCTGGCCTGACGCCCAGGACCATCAGAGCGTCGATGGTTTCGTCTACGTCATCCTGAACAGAACAGAGCCTCATGATCCTCTTGATCGCTTTGAGCTGCGCCGTGGTCTGTTCCGCCATCAGTTGCTATTGCCCCTTCGTCGCCGAGCCGGTCGCCATTTCCCTTACGCATTCGCCCCGCCGTGGCCAGATGTCGAACAGATCAGGGTCGGCATCGCCATCCCGTCGATCTGTGCCGCCATGGACATCGCCGAACACGTTCCGTCACCATAGCCCCACTCCGTGCAGTCATGAGGGGTTCATGGTGTTCATCATGAACCCCCTGGTCTGGGGTTTTGCCGTTGTCATCGTTCGGCCGTGCGCAGAAGCACGGGCCAGCCCGGCGAACCTGTTGGTCCGTCATGAGGGTTGTGATGATGGGTTTGATGAGCCCTCAGACCTACATCGGCGAGTAGGCCTCGGTCCCCCTTAACCTGGAGCGCTGGCGTGTGGACTTGATCCGGTTTCACGGACAGGTTGCTTCAGTTGATTATGCCGCCTGACGGTTGGCGTTGTGGAGTCGTGCTTCGTACTGAGCAGGGCTG
>JADGOF010000218.1 GCA_017883105.1 Acidimicrobiales bacterium | reverse complement strand
TGGCGCTCGCGATAGTGAGCACCCGACCGGATCAACCTGGAAACCAGCGGTGCATCATTGGTGTTCGGAGTCACTCTCAGCACGGTTGCCGACGCGCGTTATGGGGCCCGGTTGCACTCCAGATCCGTCGATCGGTACCGTCACGCCGTTGCCGGATACGTCCTCGGCGGGCCACGCAGAACGCCGGTTCGGCGTGAGCTGGGAGCCGGTGACGCGAACACGTGGGGCGTGATTATGCGTGGCCGCCTTAGAGCCCTTTGGCTGGCGGAAACAAATGCTCAAGGTCTGCGTCAATTTGCCGCCCGTCCCGATTGACGCACCCATACGAGAATCTTCATCGGACAGGGCTTGCGGGACGCCCCCACTTGGGCACCCGTACTGACCTGCGCCGTATCCGTAAGAGGTTCGGCTACTGGGACTAGGTCGGGCTGTTCTCCTGCGGTGGCCAAACGCCAAGTGGCCTGCCGATCTCCCATTCTTGGCCAAAGGGGTCGACGATCCGACCCATTCGCCAGCCGTGCTCGTCACCCACCGCAGCAATCTCGGTGGCACCTAAACAGAAGTGCATCCCGCAAGGGAAACCGCTCCCGTGCAAGACGTCCCGCTTGGTTCGTCCTTACTTCATCCGGCGTTCGACGTGGTGGGGCCCATTTCGAGACGATCGAGTCCGGCACGTTTGACATGAGCGCTCGCACCGTCAAGGTCCTACCCACCCGGTCAGCTGGCGGCCAGTTCGTCGAGCATTGGTGGCTGCGCGTCGGTTGACGAAGAAATACGAACGGAAACATAGCGAGCCTGGGTCGGCGAGAAGTGCAGTACGTCGATCGTTCCTGTAGTACGACCACTCACCAGTGCGACAGTGCGCCAGGTGTGGCCATCACGGGAAATAGCGACGTCATAGCTGCTGGCCCTCAGAGTGATCACAGGACCGGCCGGCGGCGCCTGGTTCGGCTGTGGTGCAGATGGCCAGACCTGTCCCCACTTCAGGGTTACGGTGCTCAGGGTTCGAAGGCCGTTGGTCACCGGGGCGATCAGCGTGGCCGGGAGTGCGCTCGCCTGCCAGTCCGTCGCCGGGCTCCCGTCGACCGCGGCGAGCGCAGGGGCGCCCGGCAGCGAAGAGGTGGCGTTGGCACTCCCGCAACGGAGAGCATCGGCGGTCGGTGACAGGTCCGGGCGCCGGGTGGGGATGGTGATCGTATGTCCGCCCTCGATCGTGCGAAGTCCGGATGCGGTGCTGACCGGCAAGTTCGCGCCGCTAATCAGGGTGATCGACGTGGTGTGTTGGCCGACTGCGACGGTGAATCGCCGACCGTGCCACGACAGGCCGTGGAGTACGACTCCACCGAGCTGGCTGGTGAGGCTGGGGGCCAACTGAACCGCGTTGGCATTCCAGCGCATTCCGGAGTAGCCGTAGATGAACTCCTGGAGGAAACCACCGATGCCGGTCATGAACGTGAGGACGCCACCGCTGCGGGTCTCCGAGAACTGGTCGAAGTCGTCGCGGATGAACGGCTGCTCGCTGCGCTCCGTGTAAACAAAACTGGCGCACCCTTTAGCTCCCAGTGCTGAGGCATCGATGGAATTGACTGCGTCGCTCATCGACGGGCCGCTTGGATCGGTGCGGAGAGCGTAGTAGTTGATGTCGTTCCCAGCGATGCCCGGCGGCATGGAGTAGTCCAGGGGATATTCGAGAAGGGTGACATCAGCCTGCTTGACCATTCCGCCGTCGTACCCCGAGAACTCCGGCTGGATGCCGAGCGAGGCGTCCACGGGCACCACGATCCCGGACGCGATCCGGACCCAGTCCGCCGGGTCGGCTAGTCCCAGGACCCGGGCGGCCCGGACGGCGTCATCCAGGGTCGTCTTGGCCGCCGCGTTCGTATAGACCTCGTCGTCTACATCCGGGTTCTCCTCGTCGGGGCCGGTCACACCGTTGATGTGGTAGGTGCCGTCCGCTCCCGGGGTGACCCGGGAAGCCCAGAAAGAAGCAGCCTCAGAAAGGACCGGCCAGCCGCGCTGTGCCAACCACTCCTTGTCGCCGGTAGCGAGGTAGTACTGCCATTGGGCCAGTGCGACGTCGGCGGTGATGTGCTGTTCGTAGAGGCCTTCGGTGAACACATTCGTCGGCGGAGGAATCTGCTCGGTCCCGTCGATCGCGCTTTCCCACGGGAACCGGGCCCCCTGGTAGCCGGTGGCGACGGCGTGCTGCTGCGCCGCGGTGAGTCGCTGGTAACGGTAGGAATTCATCTGCGAGGCAAGGTCCGGGTGCTGCGCGAGCAGCGCCGGGTACATCCAGGTGTCCGCATCCCAGAAGATGTGGCCGTCGTAGCCGTTGGAGGACAAGCCGGCTGGCGAGATGCTCCAATCAACCCCATCCCGAGTGCTCGACCAGAGATAGAACTCGCTCGCATTGACGTTCGTGGCCAATGAACGGTTGCCGAGTATGTCGATCCGATTGGACCACAGTGCGGCCCACGCTGCATCGTTGGCTGCGACGAGGGAACTGAAGCCCTCAGCTGCGGCCTCGCGTGCCTGGCTCTGGGCGGCGACGGTCGGGTCGTCGGTGTCCAACGACGTTTCCACACCGACATATTTGGTGAAGGTGTAAGTGTGGCCGGCGGTCACTGTGAAGGCCAATTGCTGGCCCACGCTCTCGGAGGTCGACTGGTCGACAGGGGTGGTCGGATCCGAGACATTGCCGCTGGTGTCGAGCTTGCTGGCGATTGCCGCGTTGATTTTGGTGCCCACGGACTGAACGTCGACCCAATCCGTGTGGGCCGAAGACGACCAGCCCTTTCCCACCTGGGTGCTGAAGGTGGCGGGAGAGCCGTCGATCGTGTCGGTGACGGTTGCGACCCCGGACCACCGAGGAGTCAGCTGCAGGCGGACCAAGCCGACATCCGAAAGCGCCCGGTCGGTGAGAACCTGATAAGTCAACCTGGTCACGTGACCATCCGGGGCGGTCCAGTTGGCGGTCGTGGTGATGATGCCCGTCCGCAGGTCTATCGACTGGCTCCAATCAGTGGTCTGCCCAGTTGTCATCGTGAACGGCTGACCCCCGTCCAAGTAGGTGAGCGTCGACCAGGTCGGAAGGTTCGCCCGCTGCTGTACTCCGCCGCCGGGCTGGGCGTAGAAGCCAGCAAGTTCTGCCTGGGTAGGCACAGTGCCGGCTGCATAACCCTGACCGGCAGGAGGGATGCGGATCCCGAGTTCACCGTTGCCGGTGAAAGTCGGCTCATAGCCCGAACTGGTATTGGTGGCGGTCAGGAGGTAAGAGCCAGTCCCCCCTGCAGGATCAGCAGTGACCGAATCGACGATCGACGGACTCGCCGGGACGGCTGCGCATCCTGCCGCACCGGTGATGGAGACGAGCAACACGACGGAAGCGAGCGTTGCCCGATGGCGCCACGGCATGCTGGCTCCTTTATCGACGATCGACATCAAGCTGCCACTCTATGGGGGCGTGGTCCATCTCGCTTGGAGTCCTAGCCCGGCGATCCGCCCGTGATGGGCTGCGATAATCAACTCATGGGAGCGGCGGCAGCCAACATCGACAGCGGGAACCTGGTTATTCGCCGTGCGAACCACACCCATCTGAATGTCGTTCTCAAGGTTCTGACCGAGGCCGCTACCTGGCAGGCCGCAGAGCGAGAGGCTGTATGGCCCGTCCCCTTCCCCAGCGCAACGGTCCAAGCGTCGATGGTCCGTCACGAGACTTACGTGCTCTGTCGCAGCGGCGCGGTGATCGGCACAGTTGCTCTTTGCTGGGACGATCCGGTCTGGGAGGGACAGCTTCCTGATTCCGGCTACGTTCACCGCCTCGCTGTGCTGCGTCATGCGAGTGGCGAAGGTCTCGGCGCAACGATGTTGGCGTGGGCTGACCGAAAGATCGCCGACGCAGGTCGTACGTGGCTGCGTCTTGACTGTCCGGCCTCGAACCGAAGACTCCGAACTTATTACGAGCACCTAAGGTTCCAGCTAGTACGAGAGGTAGAAGGCACTAGCCCACCAGAGTTCGGCGCCTCGGTCTCCTGGCACCTGGCTCTCAACCAGCGGCACGTAAACGCCACAAACGTTCCTTGACGCGGCACTAATTTGGTGGAGCATGTGGATGGTCGCCGAATCGATCACCTCCGCACTCATCCGACCCCGGACTATGCGCAGGCGATAACACAGATACGGCAACCCAGGCGGATGCCCAGTTCGTCCACGATGAGTGGAATCGACGAACCCAGGCCCACGACATTGACGGACTGATCGACCTCTACCTGCCCGATGCGACCCTCGAGAGCCCACTCGTGCCACGTATCCTGGATCAGCAGAGCGGAGTGCTCCTTGGCCATGACGAACTGCGCCACTTCTTCCTGAAAGGTACCGCCGGTCGGCCCAACGAACTGGTCCGGTGGTATCGCACGGGCCGATACATGTTCGACGGGTGCACCCTGATCTGGGAGTACCCCCGTCAGGCCCCGGAGTTCGAGCAGGTCGACCTGGTCGAAGTCATGGAGTTGGCTGGACCACGCATTGCTCACCACCGTATCTACTGGGATTGGTTCGGCACTCCCCTCCTCGAGCGCCACCGCTGAACGATCCGCAAATGGGGATGCGCCAGCCCCCTGCCCGGCTCGGTGCGTCGGTCGCTGATGGCCAAACCGGAGTGCCCAAGTGCTTGCATCGGCAAGCGCGAGCGTCGCCTGGGATACCCGCTGTCGGACCGTACTGAACAGGGCGTTCTGCGCCAGCCGTGGTCTGAGCGGAAGGGCGCTGAGCCGGGCGCATAGTCGGCGATC
>JADGOF010000217.1 GCA_017883105.1 Acidimicrobiales bacterium | reverse complement strand
ACCGATGCGTGGATCACCCTGGCCGGCATCGCCCGGGAGACCAGCCGTATCCGTCTCGGGACCCTGGTGACGGCAGCCACCTTCCGACTGCCCGGACCGCTGGCCATCTCGGTGGCCGAGGTGGACTCCATGAGCAACGGCCGAGTTGAGCTGGGGCTGGGAGCCGGCTGGTTCGACGCGGAGCACACCGCCTACGGCATCCCGTTTCCTCCGTTGGGTGAGCGGTTCGAGCGGCTGGAGGAACAGCTGGCCATCATCAGCGGGCTGTGGGCGACGCCGACCGGCGAGCGGTTCGACTTCGCCGGCCGGCACTATCAGGTGCAGGACAGCCCGGCCCTCCCCAAGCCGAGGCAGCGACCCGGACCGCCGATCATCGTCGGTGGTGGTGGTCCGAAGCGGACACCTCGACTGGCCGCGGCCTTCGCCTCCGAATTCAACCTCCCGTTCTCCTCGCTAAGCGACACCGTGGCCCAGTACCAGCGGGTGCGTGCGGCCTGTGAGTCGGCAGGTCGCCAACCGGACTCGCTGGTGTACTCGGCGGCCCAGGTGGTGTGCTGTGGACGGAACGAGGAAGAGATCGCTCGCCGGGCCCAGGCCATCGGTCGTCAGGTGGACGAACTGCGGGAACACGGGCTGTGCGGCACCCCCGAGGAGGTGGTGGCCAAGGCGGCAACGTTCGCCTCGGCCGGGGCGTCGCGCCTCTATTTGCAGGTGATCGATCTGGACGACCTGGACCATCTGGCCCTGATCGGCGAAGAGGTGCTGCCGCACTGCGCTGCCATGTGAGCACAGCTCGGAGCGGGAAGCGGCGGCCGGGTGGCCCCGGGCTGACCGGGGTGGCACCCCGGCGAAGGTCAGGCGGCCGAACTCGATGTCGGAGCGGTGGCGAGGGACATGTCCCACTGTTCGGCCACGAGGGTCAGAGAACGTGCCCGTGACTCGTAGGAGTGGGCCCGGGTGGACAGCATGATCTCGTCAGCCTCGGTTCGGTGCTGCAGATCGACCAGGCCCTGGTGGACCAGCTCGGGCTCGCCGATCAGGTGGGTGGAGGTGACGCCGTCGATCAGCGCCCGCTCCTGTGGGCTGTAGCGGTAGGCAGCAGCTTCCTCGGGGGTGGCGATCGGGCCCAGGCGGCCGGTCCGGAGCTGCAGGATGGTGAGGGCCGACGGTCCAGCCAGCCATTCGGCTTCCTGCTGGTCGGCGGCACACAGTACGGAGACCGCGACCATGGCGTGGGGCCGGCCCAGCCAGACCGATGGCCGGAACGACGAGCGGTACTGCTCGAGGGCCGGGTCCATCTGGTCGGGGGCGAAGTGGTAGGCGAAGGAGAACCGGAGCCCGAGGAGCCCGGCCAGTCGGGCGCTGAACGTAGACGATCCGAGCAGCCACATCTCGGGTAGGTAGCCCCGGCCCGGGACCGGTGCCGGATGGGTGGGTGGGCCGTCGCTGTCGGCCAGGTAGTTGATCAGCTCGACCACGTCGCGGGGGAAGGTGTCGGCCCCGAGGTCCTGGCTGCGGCGCAGGGCGCGGGCGGTGGCCGGGTCGGTGCCCGGGGCCCGGCCCAGGCCGAGGTCGATCCGTCCGGGATGAAGTGCTTCCAGCGTGGCGAACTGCTCGGCGATGACCAGGGGCGCGTGGTTGGGGAGCATCACCCCGCCTGCTCCCACACGCAGGGTGGTGGTGGCATCGGCCACGTGGCCGATGAGCACGGCCGGGGCCGAGCTGGCCACCGCCGGCATCCCGTGGTGTTCGGCCACCCACATGCGGTGGAAACCCAGCTGCTCCACCACCCTGGCCAGGCGGGTGGTGTCGGCCAGGGCATCGGCCGGGGTCGAACCCCGGGCCACCGAGGCCAGGTCGAGCACGGAGAGCGGCACCATGGCTGGTTCAACACCGCCGGGGTCGGGGTGCTTCCCCCGGCCGGCGGTGTTGGTCAGCTCTTCGACGCGGTCAGCTCTTCGACGCGGGCCAGCGTCTTTTCCATATTGGCCTCGGTCTTGTCCGCCAACCCGCCCAGCTTGAGGAAGGCCCGCTGGTGATCTTTCGAGACGTCCCAACTCTCACGCACCCGGGTACCGCCCTCCACCGGCTCGAGCTCATAGCGCCAGATGCGGCCCCCCACGAACTTCCCGACGATGCCGCCCGGCCGTGCCTGCCAGGCGATACGCCGGTTGTCCTCGAACTCGATCACCGTGTTGACCATGGAGTACTTCATGCCCATGCGCATGGACATGCCGAAGGTGGACCCGGCGGTCAGCCGCTCCGGCGCGTCCTTGGCCTCTTTCACCGTGCCCGAGCCGTCGATCTCCGGGTGGCGGGCTGCATCGGCGACCAGATCGAAGATGGCCTCGGGTGGTGCCGGGATGACCCGTTCCACTGAAACAACATTGCCGTCCATGTCGTCCTCCACCTCTGGCGCATAGTGATCAAGGTCAGCCTAGGGGGAAGTCGTCGGGCACTCCTACCCGCCGCCGGTACTCAGAGGCCCGGGCTGCTCTGCATGATCCCGCCATCGGCGAAGATGGTGGTGGCGGCGATATAGCTGGCGCCGTCGCCGGCCAAGAAGGCGACCAGGCTGGCGATCTCCTCCGGCTGGGCCAGTCGGCCGATGGGAATGGCCGCGTCGAGCTTGGTCAGCAGCTTCGGATCGGCCACCGTGGCCGAGTTGATCGGCGTGTTGACGGCACCCGGTCCCACCCCGACGACGAGGATGTTGTGGGGGGCGAGCTCAACGCCCGCCGTACGGGTCAACATGCGCATGCCGCCCTTGGACAGGCAGTAGGCGGTGTTGCCCGGCATGGGCCAGTCTTCGTGCACCGAGGTCATGTTGATGATCCTTCCGCCACCGCCCTGGGCGATCATCTGCTTGGCGGCCAGTTGGGTGCCGAAGAACGCGCTCTTCAGGTTGATGTCGAGCACCTTGTTGTACTGCTCCTCGGTGGTGTCGAGGACCGAGGTCCGGGTTTCGATGCCGGCGTTGTTGACCATGATGTCCAGCCGCCCGAACCTCGAGACGGCGGTGCCCACCAGCGTGGTGAGGTCTCCCACGTTGCTCACGTCGGCCTTGACTCCGACCACCTTGTCGCCGAGGGCCCGGAGCTGGGACTCGAGGTCCAGCTCGGCCTCTTCGCCGACGATGTAGTCGATGACGACATCGGCCCCCTGTTTGGCCAGCTCGAGCACGACGGCTTTGCCGATCCCCGTGTTCCCGCCGGTGACAACGGCCACTTTTCCCTTCAGGGTCATGCTGCTCCTTGGGGGCGGAGACTCGACTGGTGAGCGTGCCGACGATCCGACTTCCGCCCTCGGAGTCGGCCGCATCCGGAATCCTAGGCTTCGGTCGGTGTCCGCGAGAGACCGTCGCGGCTGGTGGGTGACGCGCGCACCGACGGAACTGGCATCATCATGGCCGTGGCCAAGGTGTCGATGGGTGAGGCGGTTGCGTCCCTTTCGGGATCGGATCCGGTGCTGGCCATGCTGGTCGATCGTCACGGCATTCCCTCGCGTCGACGGCGGGTGCCGGCGTCGGGACGGTTCGCATCCCTCGCCGAGACCATCGTCTACCAACAGCTCGCCGGCAAGGCAGCCTCTTCGATCCACGACCGGTTCGTCGTCGCCCTGGACGGCGAGGTGTCGCCTGAGCGTGTGCTCACCGCCTCGCCCGAGCTGTTGGCATCCTGCGGCCTGAGCGGGGCCAAGGCCTCCTCCATCCGCGACCTCGCCGAAAAGGTGGTGTCCGGGCAGGTCGAGCTCGACCGGATCGGCCGCCTGACCGATGACCAGGTGGTGGAGCACCTGACCCAGGTGCGGGGCATCGGACCCTGGACAGCGCAGATGTTCCTGTTGGACACCTTGGGCCGGCTCGACGTCTGGCCGGTCGGTGACTTCGGGGTCCGGGCCGGCTTCGGCCGGGCCTGGGGAATGGCCGACATCCCCCATCCCAGGGAGCTCTCCGTCCTCGGCGAACCGTTCCGTCCCTACCGGAGCCTGGTGGCCTGGTACTGCTGGCGAGTGGTCGACGAACGGACTTCCCCACCGAATGGAAACGGTTGAGTCCTCAGTCGTCTGACTTCAAGGCGGCGCAGATGTCGGCGAACTGCTCGGGATCGGGTTGCCGGGTGCACTCGAGGCTGACCGAGTCGGCGATGCCGGCCACCTTGGACCGGAGCTGGCCGGCGATCTGGTCGCGCCGGCCGACGATGGCGATCGCCTCGACCATGTCGTCGGTGATCAGCGCGGCCATGTCGTCCCACCGGCCCTGCTTGGAGAGGGCGTTGAGCCGCGGATGCAGCGACTCCCACCCACTGCACTCCAGGATCCTGGCATAGGCCGGCGTCGAACCGTAGAAGGCGAGCTGACCCCGCACCACGTCGACCGACCGGTCGAGCTCCGCTCCGGTGCGACCGGTGGCGATCAAGTTGACCACCACCACCTCGAGCTCACTCCGGCCCCGGCCTGCCGTGGCCAGGCCCCGCTCGATGGCCGGCATGGTGAGCTGGGTGAGCGACGCACGGGTGGAGAACGGGTGGATCAGCACCCCGTCCCCCACTTCGGCGGCCACCGAGGTCATCTGCGGGCCGACCCCGCCAAGGTGGATGGCCGGTCGACCGAACCGGGCCGGTCCCGGGTTGAAGGCCGGAGTCATCAAGGTGTGGGTGTAGAACTCGCCCTGGAAGTCGAGAGGTGCGACGCCGTCCCACGCATTCCAGATCGCCCGGATGGCCAGCACCATCTCCCGCATCCGGGCCGTCGGTCGTGACCAGGGCATCGAGAATCGGCGCTGGATATGTGGACGGATCTGCGTCCCCAGG
>JADGOF010000216.1 GCA_017883105.1 Acidimicrobiales bacterium | reverse complement strand
CCATGGTGCTCCTGGTCATCCTCTTGTTCCTGACCCCCTTGTGGGTCTCCCTGGGATCGGCGGCCACCAACCAGGCGATGGGCAACACGGTGGGGGCGCGACTGACCGAGTGGGTGCGGGACCACGGCGGCGGCGGCGTGGTGACCTGGGCCGAGGACACCTGGTACACCTGGCACGCGCCGCCCAAGGGCGGGAAGCCGGCCAAGGGCGCCATCCCTGCTCCCGTCCAGAGCACCTCCTCCACCGTGGCCAGCGGTCCGGCCCATCTGCCGGTGCCGGCTGCCATCGTGCCGTTCGCAGCCACCCCCACCGCGGGGGAGGGCCAGTGGCACCCGATCGGCCGGACCGTCGCCGGGGTCCCGGCCATGTATGCGGCCTATCTCCGTCCCAACGCGGTCAACACCAGCCTGGTCACCGGCGTGGCCTGGATGGACACCAAGCTGCTCTCCACCACGCTCTACGCGGGCTCGATGATCCCATCGCCCGGGCCGGCCTGGTCCACCACGGCCCCCATCGCCGGGTCCGCGCTCGACACCCTGGCCGCAGCGTTCAACTCGGGGTTCCGCATGCAGGACTCCTCGGGGGGCTTCTACCTCAACGGGGTGACCTCGGCCGGCTACCCGCTCCGGGCCGGTTCCGCCTCGCTGGTCATCGACAATTCCGGCACCCCCTCCCTCGGGGCCTGGGGTACTGATGTGAACATGTCGCCCTCGGTGGTGGCGGTCCGCCAGAACCTCGACCTCATCGTCGACAACGGTCTACCGGTGGCCGGCCTCAACCAGAACGACAACTACCGGTGGGGGGCGACCCTCGGGGGCAAGGTCCAGGTGTGGCGCTCGGGACTGGGCATCACCGCGACCGGGGCACTGGTCTACGTGGGCGGCTCGGGTCTGTCCATTGTCGATCTGGCCAACGTGCTGGCCCGGGCCGGAGCGGTGCGGGCCATGGAGATGGACATCAACACCTCGTGGGTCAACTTCTTCAGCTTCGACCCTGTGCCCGGACAGGCGCCCTCCGGAGCCAACGGCACCAAGCTCACCTATGACGAGAGCAACGACCCGTACCGTTACTTCTCACCTTCGTCACGTGACTTCATCACCATGTCGGTGCGCACTGTCTTGACCCCCGCCGTCAGATCTAAGGTGCACTGAGGGCGGACTCCTGTGCTCCCTCACCCGGGGTCAGCCGAGCTGCCCGCGTGGTGCGAGGAGGACAGCGATGGGCCAACGGATTCCGAAGCAGCGGTACGAGAAGGAACTGCTGCGGCTGCAGGCGGAGCTGACCTCCATGTCCCAGTGGGTCCGCGAGACGGGTGCCCGGGTGGTGGTCGTCTTCGAAGGCCGGGACGCTGCCGGTAAGGGCGGAGCGATCAAGAGGATCACCGAGTACCTGAGCCCCCGGATCTGCCGCATCGTGGCCCTTCCGGCCCCCACCGACCGTGAGCGGGGGCAGTGGTACTTCCAGCGCTATGTCGGCCACCTGCCCGCTGCCGGCGAGCTGGCCCTGTTCGACCGCAGCTGGTACAACCGGGCCGGGGTCGAGCACGTGATGGGCTTTTGCACCTCGGAGCAGTACTACCACTTTCTGGCCCAGTGCCCGATGTTCGAGCGCCAACTGGTCGGGGACGGGATCATCCTGGTCAAGTACTGGTTCTCCGTCAGCGACGAGGAGCAGGAACGGCGGTTCCAGAGCCGGCTCGACGACCCGCTGCGGCGTTGGAAGATGAGCCCCATCGACCTGGAGGCCCGACAGCGGTGGGCGGACTACTCGCGGGCCAAGGACGTCATGTTCACCCACACCGACACTCCCGAGTCGCCCTGGTACATCGTCGAGTCCGATGACAAGCGCACGTCCCGCATCAACTGCATCACCCACCTGCTGGAACGGATCCCCTACCGGACGTTCGACGAGCCACGCCTTGTCCTGCCCAAGCGGATGAAGGACGCCGTCTACGAACGTCCGCCTCGCGATCTCTACACCTACGTCCCCGACTACGCGGCGTCGCTGCGGTCCTAATGGTCGTTCTGCCCGCCCGCTCGCCGGGAGGGCCAGTTCCGCTCAGCCCGGCATCCGCCGCCAGATGGCCTGTGGGAGCTGCTTCATCAGGGCGAACACCCAGCGGAGGATCGAGGGGATGTAGATCACCGCAGCGCCCGACTCGATGCCCTTGACCACCGCGTCCGCTACCGCATCCGGGGTGGTCGAGAACGGGGCGGGCGCCATCCCCTCGGTCATCCGTCCCACCACGAAGCCGGGGCGCACGATGATCACCGACGCGCCGGTGCCAACCAGCGAATCACCCAGGCCCTGGGAGAACGCGTCCAGGCCCGCCTTCGACGATCCGTAGATGAAGTTGGCCTTGCGGGCCCGCTCGCCGGCCACCGACGACAGCACGACCAGGCGACCGTGGCCCTGGTGACGGAGCCGGGCGGCGATGGCCAGCATGGCCGAGGCCAGGCCGGTGAAGTTGGTGGTGATCACCGTGGCGGCCGAGACCGGGTCGCCCTCGTCGACGGCCTGGTCACCGAGGACCCCGGCGGCCACGATGACCACATCGAAGTCGCCGAACCGGTCGAAGACCTCGTCGACAAAGGCTCGGTGATGGTCGATGTGGGTGGCGTCGAAGGGCACGGCCTCGGCCACCTCGGCCCCGGCGGCCTTGGCCCGGGCGGTGGCTTCGCCAAGACGGGGACCCTCCCGGCCGGCCAGCACCACAGTGGCGCATCTGGCCGGGACCAGCTTGGCCACGATGGCCTGGGCGATCTCCGAGCTTCCTCCGAGGACGAGCACCGACTGGGGCCGTCCGATTGCGTCGATCATGATTCTGTCCGTTCTGCTGCGGTCGGTTCTTCGGGTGTGGTGTCCTTGGATGACGTGCCTC
The DNA here is from genome assembly GCA_017883105.1 of Acidimicrobiales bacterium. GTDB lineage: Bacteria > Actinomycetota > Acidimicrobiia > Acidimicrobiales > RAAP-2 > Bog-756. The sequence continues at coordinate 1,935 of JADGOF010000216.1, read as the reverse complement.
CTCCCGGCGCGGCCTTGGAGCTGCGGGGGGAGCGGGAACGCGGGGTCGACGCCGTACTGCGTTTGCGGCGGGGCTTGGTCGGCTTCGTCACCGTAGTGGGCGCCGGGGTCCCACAGAGACCCAGACGTCGCCCGAGGTCGGAGCGGAGCACGCCGTCGGGATCGACCCGGTTGCGCACCGCCAGGAACTCGTCGACCCGGGGGTACATGGTGCGGAACGACGCCGGGGAGACCCGGGAGTCCTTGGCCAGGTAGACCCGTCCGTCCGCCTGCATCACGTGTTCGTCGAGGGCATCGAGCAGCTGGTCGAGGGCGTGATAGCCCACCGGAATGTCGAGGGCCAGGGTCCACCCAGGCATGGGGAAGGAGAGAGGCCCCGGATCGCCCGGGCCGAACCTCTTCAACACCGCCAGAAACGAGGCCAGCTTGACCTCGGTGAGCCGTTCGATCACCCGGCGCACCGTCTCGCCGTGGGTGTCGGGGACGACGAACTGGTACTGCAGGAACCCCTTCTTGCCGTAGAGGCGGTTCCACCGTCCGATGCCGTCGAGGGGATGGAAGAAGGGGATCATGTGGTGGGGCTTGGCCACCTGATGGGTGGGGGACTTCCGGAACCAGAATTCGTTGAACGCCCCCACGGTGAGGGGATTGAGCAGCCCGCTGGGCGCAGTGACCGGGACCCGGGCCAGGGTCCGGGGCACGAACGCCCGAGCCCGATCCGGATTGCGTCGGAGCCGGTCGGGCAGGTCCTCGAAGCGGGCGTGGTCGCCGCGGGTCAGGACCGAGCGGCCGAGCCGGCTCCCCGTCGACTGGCAGTCGATCCACGCCACCGAGTAGCGGTAGGCGTCGTCCCCGGTGAGCATCTTGTCCATCACGCTGTCGAGGTCGGCGGCCCGTTCGGTGTCCACCAGCATGTAGCTGGTCTCCACCGGGATCATCTGGACGGTGGCATCGGTGACCACGCCGGTGAGCCCCATCCCACCGGCGGTGGCCCAAAAGAGCTCGGGGTCCGAGCCCGGGGTCACCGTGAACGTTCCGGTGGGGGTGACCAGGGTCATGGCGGTGACATGGGAGCAGAAGCTGCCGTCGACGTGGTGGTTCTTCCCGTGGATGTCGGCGGCGATGGCCCCGCCAACCGTCACCAGGCGGGTGCCCGGGGTGACCGGAACGAACCAGCCGAGGGGCACCAGGCGTTCCATCAGGGTCTCGAGGCTGACCCCGGCGCCCACCGTGACCACCCCCGAGGTGAGGTCGACCGAGTGGATGGCGTCCAACCAGGTGGCGTCGAGCACCGTGCCGCCGGCATTCTGTGCCGCGTCGCCGTAGCTGCGCCCGAGCCCCCGGGCGATGAGCCCCCGTCCCTGGGCGCCCTTCGCTGCGACGGCCCGCTCCATGGCCACATCGACGACGGCCGGGTCGACCGCGTGGATCACCTCTGCCGCGGTGGGCGCGGTGCAGCCCCACCCGGTCAACAGTTGGTGACGTCCGATGGGAGCGCTCACTGGGTGTACGCCCCGATCGCGAAGAGCACGACCCAACTGAGCCCATAGATCTGGAGCCGGTGGTCCCGGATGGCCAGCTCCTCGGGAGCGGCCCCGGCCCCCGAATCGAGGAGTCGCATCACGTGGAGCAGGGCGATCACGAAGGGCACGATGGTCAGCTGGAACCAGATGGGATGGTGGCCCGGGTGCACGGCGGCCGCCCGTTCGAACGCCCACAGGCAGTAGGCGGTCACCGTCACCGCGGCCGACAGGGTCCGTACGGTGCGCAGGAAGCTCGGGGTGTAGAGACCGAGGGTCTGGCGGATGGAAGTGTCGTCGGCGTTGGTCTCGGCCAGCAGCTTCTTCTCCCCGGACCTCTTGCCCGTCACGATGAGCAGTGACCCGAACGATGCCACGATGAGGAACCAGTTGGAGAGCACCACGCCGGTGGCCAC
>JADGOF010000215.1 GCA_017883105.1 Acidimicrobiales bacterium | reverse complement strand
CAAGGTCTTCCCGACAGTTGCAAGTGAATCACCGGCTTGGTACTGACTGACGGCTCGTTCGATGTCTGTTGGAGTCAGCTTGGGGAGGTTCACCCTCCGGGCGATGCCGAGGCGGTCGAGATGGTCGGCCACCGTGCGGCGGTGGACACCGAACTCCCGAGCGAGGTCATCCAACGAACGGCCGTGCTGGTACTCGGCAGCTACGGCTGCAACTTCAGAAGGGGTCAGTCGTCGCTGGACTGGCTTCGTTGGACGTCGCGCAGCACTACCTGCGGTGGGGGAGTCGACGCCATCGACGTCTGCACGGAGCGCCCTGGAGCCGGGGTTTGAATGCTGTCCCCTATTGTTCGGATCGTCGACTCCCGGGCGCTTCGAGGACCGTCTTGCGGCCTTTTCCGGCTTCCGGCCAGCCACTGGTTCAACAAGGAACCCCTGTTCACAAGCCTTTTCTAGCGTGCCAGGTGGGTTTGAAAGCCGTCCCCAAAGGTCCACTGGTGTTGTCAAAACTGCAACGTTGTCCCTGGTCAGACGTGGGTTTGAAAAAGAACCCGAAGGTGTTTTCGCCTTCGTGGAATGCGATCACGGGACCGCCGTCGAGATCGTTGTGTGATCGTTGCTTGCCATTGAGGGGCTTCGACGTCGGCGGCACTCCCCACCAGATTCGCCAAGGGTGAAGCGGGACGTCATTGCTGGTCATCACAAGGTGCATCGGCCTCGGCCCAGATCGTTGATGAATCGGTGGCTCCGGGCTGAGAAGATGACGCGAGGATCTTCGTCGGATAGGCCCCCCATGACCACTGACCGAACCCATGCCATGGACCACGTTGTGGTGGTGCCTGTGCTGAAGGTCTCGTCTGACTGCTGAGCTGCGATACTGAATCCCTCTTGGGAAAGGCTCCTGATGATCGTTGCCATCGCCGGGGCTTCTGGTTTTGTCGGACGTGCCCTTACAGAGCATCTGCTCGACAGTGGACACGACGTGGTCGCCCTCGGCCGTTCCGTGAGCTCCGTCTCGACCGATGCGAGGGCCATCGCTGTTGACGTTGGCGACGAAAGCGCTACCGCCTCGGCTCTGGCAGGTGCCGAGGTTGCCTACTACCTCGTTCATTCGATGGCCGCCGGTGGTGGGTTCCGCGAGGTCGACCTTCGTCTGGCCACCGCCTTCGGCCGAGCGGCGGGGCAAGCCGGCGTTGGCCGTATCATTTACGTCGGAGCACTCGGTGACGCCCCCAGTTCGGCACACCTGGCAAGCCGGCACGAAGTGGGTTCGGCTCTCGCCGCTGCCGGGGTGGCGGTGATCGAACTTCGGGCCGCTGTGGTGTTCGGTTCGGGCAGCATCTCCTTCGAGATGCTCCGTTACCTGACCGAGCGGCTGCCGGCGATGGTGTGTCCCCGGTGGGTACGCACCCGGATCCAGCCCATCGCGCTTGTCGATCTGCTTGCTTATCTAGAGCAGTCGCTCCACGTCGCCCCCGGCATCTACGAGATCGGCGGCGCTGACGTCACGACGTACCGCGAGATGATCTCGGCGTACGCCCGCGTCCGGGGTCTACGTCCTCGTCGCATCATCGACATCCCCTGGCTCACGCCGCGCCTCTCGTCGTACTGGGTTGACTTCGTGACACCTGTCGATCGCTCGGTGAGCCATGCGTTGATCGAGAGTCTCGTGACCGAGGTGGTGGTGGTCGACCCCGGGCCGGCGAGACGGGAATTCTCGGTCACGCCGATGGGAGTCGAGCGCGCCCTTGCGGCCGCGCTCGATGACCAGGACGAGGAAGTCACTCGCTCGCTGTTCTCCCGCCGAAGCGGCCTGGTCGACGGCGTCTATTCCGTCGTAGCCGATGTCGCCATCCCAGCAGGTGACGCAGACGTAGTCATTCGCGATCTGGGGACGATCGGCGGGCGGTTCAGCTGGTACGGCGCTGCGCCCGGGTGGATGGCCCGGCTTGTCCTCGGGCGCCTCATGGGCGAACACCTTCAACGACGCCGACCTCAGGCCATCGTTCCCGGAGCGCTCGTGGACTGGTGGCGCATCGCGCGGGCCGGGTCGGGCGAGCTGGTGCTGCGGAGCGTTGGGTGGTTTCCCGGTGATGCCTGGCTGGGGTACCGCGCCGGCCAGGATGTTCTTCACCAGGTTGCCGCGTTTCGACCCCGTGGCATACCGGGCTTCCTCTACTGGAAGCTGCTCGCGCCGGTACACCGCGTGGTGTTCGAGCGAATGGCCCGCCACCGAGTTCCCCGGACGTCAGGGCAGTTCTGAAGGCAGTTCGTAGGGAGCCTGAGGGTCGACAATCTCCATGGTCGGTGCGAGCCATCTTCCGGGCGCCATGCCGGACCGGCCAGACGAAGCAGCCTGTCCCGGAGGTTTGAGTACGACTGCCTACGGTCCACAGATGATGGGAAAATTGCACCAGTTCACTTGGTCAGACGTGGACTCGAAAGAGGTCCCGAAGCTGTTTGCGGCTTCGTTGCCTGCCCTCCAACTGCCGTCCGGAGGCTCCGATGCGACTTTGTTCGAACCCCTGCCGGAGCGACGCTGCCGAAGAGCAATCCTGGCGAGGCCCCGAGGCATGAGCGGCTGTCGAGTAAGCGGGTCTCGGCCCGATCTGAGGGCCCAAACCCCATGGGCGCTCGCGGAAGTTGCCTGCCCACTATCGGCACGTACACGGCTGGGGCAGTCTGGCGCGGGCGGCGTAGGGCGGCGTAGGGCGGCGAGGTAGAACGCTGGAAGTCACGCGCCGCTCGTGCGCGATCCACAGCGGCGCAGGGGTTTCACGGGTTGAAGGTCATGGCCTTACCCACGTGGTCCCTATCATGAGTGGATGCGAATCGGCGTGCTCACCGGTGGTGGTGACTGTCCTGGGCTGAACGCGGTCATCCGGGCCGTGGTGCTCGGTGGTTTCGTCCATCACGGTGACGAGTTCGTCGGCGTCCTCGACGGCTGGCGCGGCCTCATCGAGAATCGGACTGTCTCGCTCGAACCTGATCAATGCCGATCCATCTTGACGAAGGGAGGGACGATCCTAGGATCGTCCCGCACCAATCCGTTCGCCACTGACGACGGTGCCGACCGTGTCCAGGCCACTGTGGACGCTCTCGGGCTTGATGCGGTTGTGGCCATCGGCGGAGATGACACACTGGGCGCAGCGGACCGACTGCACCAGCGGGGCCTCCCTGTCGTCGGTGTGCCCAAGACCATCGACAACGACTTGTCGGGGACGGAAGTGACGTTCGGGTTCGACACGGCGGTCCAGATTGCCACCGAGGCGATCGACCGCCTGCAAACCACAGCCGAGTCCCACCACCGGGTCATCGTGTGCGAGGTGATGGGGCGAAATGTGGGCTGGATCGCCGTCCATGCTGGGATCGCAGGAGGGGCGGCCGAGATCTTGATCCCTGAGGTTCCATTCTCACTTGATGAGGTGTGCAATCGGCTCCTGCAGCGCCATGGCGATGAGCAGTTCTTCTCCACCGTGGTGGTGGCCGAGGGAGCACACCCCAGAGACGAGGGGTCGGCTACTTCGTCCTGGAACTCGCAGGGATTGGGAACCGCCGACCAATTCGGCCACGTCCGCCTCGGTGGGATCGGGGACTTTCTGGCTCAGGAGATCGAGCGACGAACGGGATACGAGTCCAGGTCGGCCGTGCTTGGGCATATCCAGCGTGGTGGGTCCCCTACGGCTTTTGATCGTGTTCTCGCCACCCGATTCGGGGCCGCCGCCCTCGCTGCAGTGCAAGACCACGACTTCGGATGCATGGTGGCGCTGCGCTCTGGGGCGATCGTCCGGATCCCGTTGGGCGACGCCGTCGGAAATCCTAAGCAGGTCGACCCCCACCTTTATGAGCAAGTGGCCGCGCTCTACCTTGGCTAGCGGTAGGCCGGAGAGAGGCCACGGCCCCACAGCGTGTGGGGGTACCGCATACGTGCCGATATCGAGCGGGTCCGAGGGTGTCCCAGTCCGCCGGGACAGGGTCGCGTTGTCCCGAGGTGATTCCCTGGTTGCTTGCAGTAGTTAGCACTTGACTGAGGACGATCACCCGTATCGACGGCCGGGCAACCTCTGCCTCTAGCCCTGTAGGGGGGGAATGGCGTTAAGGAACTTCAGCATCCAGGCCGTGGCCGAATCACCACTCCGGCCCGCCTGAGAGCTCGCTGGACGGTTGACGCGTCGACGTTCAAGGACTTCCCCACAGTGGCCAGCGAATCACCGGCTTGACACTTGCTGACAACTTGTTCAATGTCTGCTGGAGTCAGCTTGGGGAGGTTCACCCTCCGAGCGATGCCCTGACGTTCGAGATGGTCGGCCACCGTGCGGCGGTGGACACCGAACTCCCGGGCGAGTTCGTCCAACGAACGGCCCTTCTGGTAGTCGGTAGCTACAGCTGCGATTTCAGAAGGCGTGAGGCGACGCTGGACTGGCTTCGTTGGACGCCGCTCAGCACCACCTGAGGTGGGGGAGTCAACGTCAACGACGTCTGCACGAAGCGACTTGGAGCCGGGGTTTGAATGCTGTCCCTTATTGTTCCGAACGTCGGCTTCTGGGCGAGTTGAGGACGATCTTGCGGCCTCCTGCTGCTTGCGGCCAGACCGTGGTGTACGAAGAAACCCCTGTTCAGAGCCCGTTGGTAGGGTGTCCGGAGGGTTTGAAAGCCGTCCCCAAAGGTCCACACGTTGTCAGAATCACAACGTTTTCCCTGTTCAGGGCATACTTCGCGTGTCCGATCGCTCCGGTAGGTTTGGTTCTTCTTTCAAACCTCTGCGTCGCTGGCGACTTGCGGGGACGTTCGCGTGCAGATGAGTTCGAATCGTCCGGCGTCCGTATCGCCGGGTCCGGAG
>JADGOF010000214.1 GCA_017883105.1 Acidimicrobiales bacterium | reverse complement strand
CACCCGTGGTTCCTCGGTGAGGACGAAGTCCAGGTGGTCGGTGTCGAGGAACTTGGCGATGTCCTCGAGCATGGCCGGGAAGTCGTCCTCCCCCATGTGCGCGTGGTAGGCGTCCATGGACTCGAACCACTGGACGGTCACCCCGTCGTAGCCCGAGCGGTCGTCGTCTCCCCGGTAGTCGTCGAGCGGGCGGGGATTCTGCTCATAGCGGACTGCGTACCGGCCACACTTGCTGTTGGCCACCAGCGGACCGTGGTTGTTCTTCCAATAGTCCTGGAACTCGGCGGGGGTCATCCCCTCCTTGCGCTTCAGCAGACAGGTCAACTTGATCATGAACGTCGTTCTCCCCTGATCCCTCAGGCCCATCCGGCCCGGTGCGGCGCGCTCCGTGGCGGAGCCCAGGCCAGAGGATCCACCCTCCGGACCCCGGTTGGCAAGCCCGCAGCGCCGAGACGGCAGATGGATCGACGGCCCGGTCGCGATCAGCGGTGCGCCACCGCAGGGAATCAGGGTGATCAGCTAGCGTCCAGGGGTGATCGCTGCCAGCCCGGACCCCACCGACGGGTCGGAGTCACCTGACCGGGCGCCGGCCCGGGCGCCGGCCCGCCATCGATGGGTCAACGGGCTGGTGCACGCCGGATGGAACTGGATGGCGCGCCATGGGGCCACCGGCCCGGGTGATCCCCTGGCCGACCGTTTCGGGGCGTTCGGCCGCGGGAGTTGTCTGGCCTTCCCGATCGGGGCCATCTTCGGTGAACGATGGATCCGCATCGGTGAAGACACCCTGATGGGTCCCAACGTGAGCCTCTCCGCCGGGATGGTGCCGGGTCAGAAGATGGTCACCGACCCGGTGGTGCGTATCGGTGATCGGTGCATGATCGGGCGGGGCAGCCACATCGTGGGCCACTTCAACATCGAAATCGGTGACGACGTCCACACCGGGCCGTATGTGTACATCACCGATCAGAACCACGGCTACGAGAATCCCGACGAAGTGGTGCATACCCAGTGGCCCAGTGACGTCCCGGTGCGTATCGGTGCGGGCAGTTGGCTCGGGACAGCAGTGGTGATCCTCCCCGGCACGGAGCTCGGCCGGAACGTCGTGGTGGGGGCAGGAGCGGTGGTGCGGGGGGTGTTCCCCGACCACTGCGTGATCGCCGGGGTCCCGGCTCGCATCGTGCGCCGCTACGTACGCGGTTCGGGGTGGATCGAAGGGGAGTCGCCCCGGGGCACCCCGGCATCCGGGGCTTCTCCGGGAGCACCCGGTGCCGGCCCGTCCGACCCGGCACCCGCGGATGCGAGAGCAGACCCCGAACGTCCGAGCCCGTAACGCCGCACGACTTCCGACGCTTCCTTCCGACCCTCGGCGATCAGTGCCTCGGTGGTGGAGAAATTATCGAAGTCACGGGATCCACCCTCGCTCCCCGCGCAGAGGATCACCTCGACTCCGGGGGGGAGATGGGCCATGTCCCTGGCAAAACGGGCATGGACGGAGATGAAGAGGGCGTTGAGCATGGCCTCCACCGGTCGCTTGGGCTTGGAGGGCTCGTAGACCGGCGGGGAACAGAGCAGCACCACGATCGTGGTGGCCCCGGCGTCGATGGCCCGGCGAATGGGCACGTTGTTGACCACTCCGCCATCGATGAAGAGTTCGCCGTCGATCTCTACCGGGGGGAAGAGGGCCGGAATGGCCGCAGAGGCAAGCACGGCATCCACCGCGGGACCGTAGGTGAACCATCGCTCGCGGCCATCGGTCAGGGAGGTGGCGACCACCTCGACGGGCACGACGGACTCCTCCAGCCGCTCGAACGCGATCTCCTCCTCGACGATCTTGCGCAGTCCCCAGTTGGAGTAGACGGAGTCCCGCTGCTGAAAGTAGAGCCACGGCCCGTGGAGGCGACTCTGGGGATAGACGTCGTCGCTGGTGAGCCCGGTCCAGATGCGGGCCATCCTCTCGACTCCGCTCGGGGTCGGATCGCCGGCGAATGCCACACTGTTGACGGCCCCGACGGATGATCCGTAGATCCGATCGGGGAGGAAGCCGTGCTCGGCCAGCACCTGCAGCATCCCGATCTGCACGGCCCCCCGGATGCCACCGCCGGCCAACACCAGTGCGGTCACTTCTTCCTCGGGACCCTGCTCTTCGTCGTCCTGTTCGGCCAGCCACTGCGCCCGGGACGCCTTGGCCCGCTGCAGGGTGAACCGGAGGACCAACACGACCAGCACCACGGTCACCCCGACGAAGAGGCCGAAAACGATGGCGAACGGAGTGACGGTGGCTGCGGGCGTCATCGCTGCAGAGGCTACCGGGGTCGTGCGCATCCCCGATGGCCTGTGACACCCGTCCGGCACACTGACCCCATGCTCGTGATGGACGGTGATTGCTCGACGGAACCTTTCGCGGTGGTCGGATGCGGGCGCGCATCGGTGGCGAGGGGGACCACGAATCCGGTGCCGGGGTCCGCCCACCCGGTGACGGCGCCGTCGCACCATGTGGCGTGGCACCCGCTGGCCGGTGCGGCACTGCTCGAGCGGCTGCGGAACACCGGCCGTCCCCGCCCCCGATCCGATCCGGACTTCGCCCACATACTCCGGGACCGTCTCGAGGATGGTCTGTCGCTCGACGCGCCCGCCGGAGGTGACCGGCTCCCCCCTCACACCGGCCCGCCGGCGGCCGTGCCGGGGTCGCCGTCCCCCCGGTCACTTCCGCTGGTGGTGACGAAGGACCGTCTGACCCGGGTGCTGGCCTGCGAGACCCACTGCCTGTCGCCGGAGTTCGGCGAGCGGACACCCACCGTCGCCCTGGCCTGCGGCGCCATGATCGATGTCCTGTTCCGGCAGCTGGTCTGCCAGGGCTCGATCGGCGACCCCATGGCCGACGGTCTGGCCGCGCTGGCCGTAGACGAGCACCAACAGGACCTCGTCTCGTGGATCGAGCGGATGCCGCGGGGTGACCTGCAGGAGCTGCGGGCCGAGGTCGAACGCCAGGTCGGCGGCCTCCGGCGTCGGTGGCCGGCACTCGGGCCCTCATGGATGCCGCGGACGCAGGAGTCGATGCGGGTTGGTCTGGCGGGGGGAGCCGTCGAACTCTCGGCACGGGTCGACCTGGCCATTGGAAAGCCGGCTGAGGATGAGGCGTCGGTGGCCCTCGTCGAGATCAAATCGGGGGCCCGCCGGCCCGATCACCGGGCCGACCTCCACTTCTATGCGCTGATCGAGGCAGTGCGGAACCCGGCACCACCCTTTGCGGTGGCCACCTACTACACGAGGACGGGTGAGCTGGATGTCGACCCGGTCACGGAAGAGCTCTTGGTGGGCGCTGCCCGGCGCACGCTGGCCGGTGCCTGTGCACTGCTGCGTGGCGCCGGGGGGCCCGATCCCCACCGGCACCCGAACGCGCTGTGTTGGCTTTGCTCATCCCTTCCCCACGGTGACCCCGGCCCGGCCCGAGTGGGCGCCCGTCGTCTGATCGCCGCGCCGGGTCGGAGGGCGGCATGACCCGGTCGGCCGAATGGACCCAGCTCTTGATGGCGCCGGCCACCACCACCGTCGATGCAGGAGCCCGCCACCGGGTGGGGCGCCATCTGGCGGCGGCGGTCGGGGAGTTGGTCCACGGGCTTCCTCCCGGCGATCAGGTGGTGGTCACCTTGCCGATCGTCCGGAGGGCCCACCTACGGCCCGACCTGTTGCCCGTTCCCGATGAGCCGTTCGCCTGGAAGCCGATCTTCGTCCGACGATCGCTCGGCCTGGCCGTGGTCGCCGCATGCGCCAACGGTCGTATGCGCACTCCGGCCGAAGCGGTCGGTCCAGTGGCGGCCGAAGCCGTGGCGGAGTGGGAGCGCACCGGATGGCGCACCTTTCACTGGGAGCCGTGGTTTGCCGGATTGACGCCCGGGGCCCAGGCCATGGTGTTGGCCGACGCCGCGTCCTGGGCCACCTCCCTGTGGTGCTCGTTCGAGTGGGCGTCCCTCGGACCGGTGGCCCAGGTGGGGGGCCTCAACGATCAGTGGATCTGCCCGGCTCCCCGTCCGGTTCGCCTCAAGGCCCGCCCGGAAATCCAGGTCCCGCTGACCACCGCGCGGCAACCGAATCAGGGAAGAGAGCCCGACCGGCTGGCGGTGGCACTGGTCTCTCTCTCCGGTGGGATCCCGGGGGACGGATGGGAGGAGGAGCTCTCCTACCTGGCGTTGGTGGCTGCGCTCCGTTGGTCGGCCCGGCCGGTCCCTCCACGAGTGATGGGCCTGTGGCCGGACGCCGGTCGGCACCACACGGTGGAGATCGACGAGGGAGCCCTCAACCGAGCGGCCGATCGGGTGATCTCCACCGTGTCGGCCCTGGTCGACGTGCGCGTGCCGGGCGAACGGGAGTCGGTCACGTCGGTGGAGACGGCGTGAGCTGAGTCCGGATCCGCCCTGCCTTCAGAACAGGGCCTTAGCCGCCTTGGCGTCGGGCTTCCCGGCTGCGGTCAAGGGGATCTCGTCGACCAGCAACATCTCCCGCGGGATCTTGTAACCGGCGATGTGGTCGCGGCAGTGCTGCTGAAGGGTCGCGATGGTCAGGGTGGCACCGGGGCGGGTGTGCACGATGACGGCCACACGTTCACCGAACCGGTCATCGGGAATCCCGACCACGATGGCGTCGAAGATGTCCGGGTGGGTCTTGACCGCGGCTTCGACCTCTTCGGGGAAGATCTTCTCCCCGCCGGAGTTGATCGAGGCCGAGCCCCGGCCGAGGACGGTGATGGTGCCGTCGGTCTCAACCGAGGCCAGGTCGCCGGGCACCGACCACCGCACGCCCTCGGCGTCGGTGGGGAAGGTGGCCTCGGTCTTGGCCGGGTCCTTGTAGTACCCGAG